>CAUUCV010000079.1:0-4026 GCA_963543745.1 uncultured Candidatus Saccharibacteria bacterium
TCTCTTTCGCATAGTTTTTCCAGTCTACCACTGTAAATCTCTCATCTGGTCGCACCAAATCGAAGCCAAAATGTGGCACGCCGCCACGCTCATCGAGACCCGGTTTCGCCGTACCAATATCCATCCCCCGAAAAATCGTCCGCGAATCTGCGCTGATAATCTCGCCATTAAGACGCTTCGCCAGCTCCACCGCTACCGCCGTCTTTCCGGATGCTGTCGGCCCCACGATTACTATAATTTTAGTGTTCATTTTTACGATAATTTTTTACTATAAAAATCTGGTCAGCACCACCCCTGTAATTCCACTGACCAGACAACTCATTATTTAATATTTTGTAAGTATTCGGCAAGCTCCGTTAGTGCCACCGTTTTTTCCGCGTCTTTTTCGCGTACTGAAACCGTACCATTTTCTTTATCGCGCTCACCGACGATTAGTAACACTGGCGTCTTCATTGAAACCGCGCGCTTAATTTTCTTTCCGAGTGATTCATCTGATACATCCGCAGTAAAACGCAAATCATTGTGCTTCAAAGGTGTCTCTAATGTCACTTCACTCAAGATCTGCTTAATTTTTTCTACATAATCTAAGACTTGGTCATTCACCGTCAGAATACGCACTTGTTCAGGCGCACACCAGAATGGGAACCAACCAGAGGTATGTTCGATAAATACCGACATAAAACGCTCAATTGAACCTAAAGTCGCATGATGAATCATCACTGGCTGCTCTTTTTCGCCATTCTCGTTCACAAAAGTCAAACCAAAGCGTTCCGGCTGGACGAAATCTAGCTGAATTGTCGCTACTTGATGTTCACGACCAATCGCATCTTCAGCCATAAAGTCGATCTTCGGTCCATAAAAGGCAGCTTCCCCCTCCATTTCGAAGTAATCCAAACCGTTTTCAATCGCCGCTTCCTTAATTTGTGCCTGTGCCATTTCCCAAAGTGACTTATCACCGAGATATTTGTCTTCATCATTGCGATAAGATAAGCGAGCACGTAATTTACTCATCCCCACCACGGTATAAAGTTCACGCACAATCCCGACTAAGTTCTGAATTTCTGCCTTAATCTGCTCCTTTCGGCAGAAGACATGGGTGTCATCCTGAGTCAAAGAACGCACGCGTGATAATCCACCCAACTCACCTGATTTTTCATCGCGGTAATCGGTCGTAGATTCCATATAGCGCACCGGCATTTCCTTGTAAGTGCGTGGGCGACTAGCAAAAATTTGCGCATGATGCGGACAGTTCATTGGTTTCAAAGCAAATTCTTCCCCATTTACTTGAGAGTGTACCAAGAATAATTCTGCGCCAAACTTTGCATAATGACCAGAAGCCTTATAGAGATCCAACTTCGTAATATGTGGCGTCCAAACTCGCTCAAAACCGTGTTTCGCGCGCAGAGATAATGAGTAATTCGTCAAAACATCACGCAGCACTGTTCCACGAGGTGAAAAGAGTGGCAAACCTGCGCCCACTAATTCCGAGAAACTGAATAAATCAAGTTCCTTGCCCAGCTTGCGGTGATCGCGTGCCTTCGCTTCTTCTAGACGCTTCAAGTAATCTTTTAATTCTTCTTCTGTTTCGAATGCTACCCCGTAAATACGCGTCAACATTTCCCGTTTTTCGTCACCGCGCCAATACGCGCCAGCCACCTTAATTAGCTTAAAGGCTCCTACCTTACTAGTGTTTTCTACATGTGGCCCCTTGCATAAGTCTGTAAAATCGCCCAATTGATAGAAAGAAATAATCTCCGATTCTGGCAAATCCTCGATTAGTTCTACCTTATACTTCTGATGATTTTCTTTCGCCCAAGCAAGAGCCTCTTCGCGACTCTTCTCAGAATAGATAAGTTCGAACTTCTTATTGATGATTGAATACATTTTTTTCTGAATCTTCGGAAGATCTGCATCGGTGATTTTCATCACATTTCCCTCTGCATCTTTCACTTCCGAAAGATCAATATCGTAATAAAAACCAGTTGCCGTCGCTGGGCCCACGCCAAACTGCACTCCTGGATACATTTCAACCAAAGCGGCAGCTAAAACATGACTAAGTGTATGGCGCATTTTCATTACGTTTTGCTCATCTTCACCACATAGGTTACACATTCTGCCTTCTTTCTAATTACTCAAAATATTTCTTTTATTTTAACACATTTTATGGTAAAATACATCTATGGGTCGCTAACTCAGCTGGCTAGAGTGTCTCCTTTACACGGAGGAAGTCGGGGGTTCGAATCCCTCGCGACCCACCAGATTTAGTTAATCAAAAAACGGATATCACATCCGTCTTTTTTTATTTTTTCTTCACCACTTTCTTCGTAACATCGAATTTTTCCATATAATTCCCCACCATCAAACGTGTCTGCGAATAAAACGCCGTAAAAGATTGATAAATAATCGCCACCACTGGCATCAAGAGCCATTGTAAAAGCATGAAAATCTTTGGTTTCTTAATATGGGCTGGGCGTTTTGGCAACATCCCGAACGACAGTAAGATCGTTGCCATCAAACCAATCGAAGCGAATAATTGCACATAAGAAATTGTATTCGGCAGATTAAAGGTTAAAAGCTCCTTCGAAGAAGCATTGAGTAATTTTGGTACCCAACCACCAAATGCCACCATCGGTGAAATCGAAGCCAAAGTTACGTGTCCCTCAAGGAGTCTGGCAAATTTTACAAATAATGGCCAGAATTTCATCCCGGTGCGTTCCATGCGGTCTTTTGAAAAAACCCTCACCCCCACATAAGCCACATCCGAAGCTCCATAATCCCAGCGTCTTAATTGAATAAATTGCGCCTTCAGAGTCTTCCAAAGTCCGTCCTCCAGCACTGCATCCTGATAGATCGGAATATGAATCGGTTTCACACTATAATCCCCCTTGAAGTAAAATAATGAGCGCCAATACTGGTGGCCGTCTTCCACAATCGTCAACTTACTCCAATACCCCATATTCGACAACGCCAAAAATGGTTGTGAATGTGAAGCAAAATTCTTCAAAGTATGCACCCGCATCGAAGAAATAATATTGAAGAATGAATTTGATACTGCGATAATTCGCATCGGCGCCGGCGTTTCCCAAATGTTATTCGTAAACAATGAAACTGGTTGGTAGCTCAAGTGTTGACGATTTGGATGCACCACAAATTCATAAGCCACATTATCTAAATATGATTTATGCATCTTATTGTCAGAGTCTAGAGAAGTTGCAATCACGTTCGCAAAATCAATCTTCTCCTTGCGCAAAAACTTTGCCAGCTCCTCTGCCGCATAATCCAAATTTGGCCCCTTACCCTGAATCTCCCCCTTCAAATCTTTCGGATGCATCACCGGGATAAAGGCATAAAAATCATCTTTAAACTTTTCATACAAATGTTTCGCGTTCTCCTTCATCGCTTCCCCACCGCGCTCTTCGTAGCCGAACACTAAAATTATTTTTTTATTATCAAAAGTAGTATTTTTCACTGCCTCTACCGTCGGGATCAAAGTTTCAAGACCTTCATTGTAAGCCACCATGATCACCGCATGATAAATATCTCCTGGTTTTGGGAATTCTACCTTCAGCACCTTACCATTTTCGTCTAGCATTTTTTCCGACACCACCAAATCCCGGCCGGTTGCTAGCATCTTCAGATTTCTCACATGCTTATCAAAACCAAATTCAGTACTCTTTTTTCGATGATATTTTTCATAAGCCGCATGTGGATCATATAAATCCAAAAATCTCTGATGCCAGTCCACTTTTTCTGAAGCTTTCGAAGCCTGATACCCCTGTACAGTACGAAAAGTAATTCCCACTGCCTTTACTAAGGTCGTAGCAATAATAAATAACAGATAGTAAGAACCAAGCACTGGACTAATCAGTGAAAATACCACCAAAAGAATCAAAATCATATATGAAGTAAATCCTGGTAGAATCTCAAAAAAACGATAAAGCTTTGTTCGCTTCCCCCGTGGCAAATCCAAACTATCCCAAACCGATTTCTGCGTATTTTGCTGCGTCTTTTTCTGCTCTTTTTGGT
>CAUUCV010000080.1:0-3972 GCA_963543745.1 uncultured Candidatus Saccharibacteria bacterium
GCCATTATGAAGAATGCCGGTTCAGCTTTGATGGGTATCGGTCGCGCTTCCGGGGAAAACCGTGCGAAATTGGCAGCTCAACAAGCTATTGAATCTCCACTTATCGAAGTGAAGATTGATGGTGCTCGTGGTGTGCTCTTCTCGGTGGCTGGTGGTTATGATATGTCAATGTCAGAAATCCAGGAAGCGGCTGAGGAAATTACTGGTGCAGTTTCTCCAGATGCTAATATTATCTTCGGTGCTTCAATTCGTCCAGAATTGCAGGATGAAATCGTAATTACCGTGGTAGCAACTGGTTTTGATTCAGATTATTACCGCCAAAAACGTGCAGAGGAAGAAGAAGCACGCCGCAATGCTGAGGTGATGGAACGCGTAGAGGCGATGAAATCTCAAGCGAGCGAACCAGTAGTGGCTCCAGTTAGCAACTTCGACCATACGGCTACTACAAATCATGAATTCCAAAGTGATTTCACTGCTGCCCCAAAAGAAAATATCTGGGAACGCATCGGTAAAAAAGACGAAGAAGAAGATTTGGACGTACCACCTTCACTTCGTGCAAGATTCCGCAACAAAAAATAACTTAACAATTCGAAATGACTGGCTAGCCCAGTCATTTTAGATAGAAATTATAATGAATATAAATATTGGCATTGGCGACAGTAAAGTGCTGGAAAGCCGAGAAACTACGGATGGCCAGATGATTCGTCGCAGGCGAGTGACAAAAGATGGTTATCGCTTTACGACTTACGAGCGCATCGAGCTACCAACGTTGACAGTGAAAAAACGTAGTGGAAATCGAGAGGTTTTTGATCGAGATAAGTTGCGTGGGGCAGTAAAACGCAGTGTGGGTAAGTTTTTTAATTCGGAATTTGAAATTGAGGACGTAGTAAACTCAGTGACGGCGAAAATGTATGCTCTGGACCGCGACGAAGTGGAGTCGCATGAGATTGGTCAGGCGATTTTGGATGTTTTGGCAGAGAAAAATGAGGTAGCCTACGTGCGATTTGCCAGTGTATTTTTGCAGTTTAAGACTTTGGATGAATTTGAAAGTATTATTAGGGAACAAAGAAAGAAGAAAAAAGAATGCGTGTAGTAATAGTGGTAAAACAACATTCGGAATTTGCTTCAGAAGCCGAGATGTGGAAACGAGACTTCGAATATGAGGCGCGAAAAGAGGTGGAATTGATTGATCCGGAGACGATTGATGGGGAAATGTTTGCGAGAGCGAGAGATATTGTGCAATACCCGACAGTTTTGGTTTTGCAAGATGATGGGATGGTGATAAAAAAGTGGACGGGTAGACCATTACCACAAATTTCCGAAGTGAAGTACGTGATTCGCGAAGTCTAAAATCAGCGATATGAGAGGGGGGATTCATGAAGAATGGGGGGTAGCTTTGATTGGGGGCGCTTGGCTTTTAGCGAAGTCTAGATTTTTGTTGTATAATTAGGGGGATGAGTAAAATCAGGGAACAAGCAGAGGCAATTTTTGCCTGGGGCAAAACGCAGCCCGGATATAAAATCTACTGGGAGCAGCACTCTAGGAGTACGGCGAGAGCAGCAGAGACAATTGCGCGTGCCATGAAAAAAGATCAGCTTGACCCGGACATGGCTTATGCAGTGGGTTTGCTGCATGATATTGGTCGGGTAAAAATGAAACATGCAGGGCTGAAGCACCCGATTTTTGGTTATGAAATTTTGATGGAAAAGGGACTCGAGATTCCAGCGCGAATTTCGATGACTCACACTTATTACGGTTTTCCGACTTTGAATCGTGACGAATTTTGGGAGGGGATGGAAGAGGATACGATTCGCATGACGCAGGAATATATGTTGCGTGTGAAAATTGATGATTATGATCGTTTGATTCAACTTTGTGACAATATGTGTCATCATACGGGGATTATGACGATTTCGGACCGCTTTTCGGATATCTTGATTCGACATAATATTCGACGCGCAGGAGAACATTTACGCAGATTATACGATTTAAAATTGTACTTTGACGACAAAATTGAGGGAAATATTTACGAATTATTCCGCGAAGAAATTATTGAAACTACCATGGATGAACCGAACGGAATATATACGAAAATTTTGAAAAATACAGAGGAAACTGATTAGAAAGAGGGAATATGAAATATCAAGCAAATACAAGAAGACGAGCCTTAGAATACGAAAAAGCTTTGATCGAATTTTGGAAGAAAAATCAGACTTTTGAAAAATCGATTGGGCAACGCGATATTGATAATTCATATGTTTTTTATGATGGACCTCCGTTCATTACGGGTATGCCGCATCATGGGACATTACTTTCTTCGGTGACGAAGGATGCAGTGCCAAGGTTCTGGACGATGCGCGGAAAACGGGTAGAACGTCGTTGGGGTTGGGATTGTCATGGTTTACCAGCAGAGAATTTTGTCGAGAAACAATTAGGAATCACGGACCGTCGAGAAATTGGCACGAAGTGGCCACTAGCAACTTATATCGAGAAAGCTAAAGAATCGATGGTGGCAAATTCGGAAGCTTGGGAATCGACAATTGATCGCATTGGTCGCTGGGTGGATTTTCGCGGGGCTTACCGCACGATGGATAAGAACTATATGGAGTCGGTCTGGTGGGCGTTTAAGACTTTGTATGATAAGGGTCTGATTTTTGAAGGTCGTAAGGTTTTGATGTACGACACTAAATTCTCGACGCCGGTTTCGAAAGCCGAGGTGACGATGGATAACGATGCCTATCAAGAGGTGACTGATCCATCGGTGTTTGTGAAGTTTAAGGTGGTGAGTGAGGGGGAACTACAGGGTGCGTATTTGCTGGCTTGGACGACCACGCCTTGGACTTTGCCTGCGAACTTGGTTTTAGCGGTGAATGAAAAATTGACTTATGGTCTGTATCAAGTAGGCGAAGAGAAAATCGTGACACTGGTGAAGACGGCGGCAGAAGTTTTTGAGGGGGAATATGAACTTTTGAAGGAACTTTCGGGTGCGGAATTAGTGGGCTTGGAATATCAGCCTTTGATGGAGAATTTTTCGCGTGAGGAACGTCAGAAAGACACTTATCACGTACTGACTGCAGACTATGTTTCGGATGAAGATGGCACGGGTATCGTGCATATCGCTCCGGCTTATGGTGAGGCGGACTATGATTTGGCTTTGGCGCATGAAGTGGATTTTGTCGATCTTTTAGATGAACAGGGTTACTACGTGGAGGCAGCCGAAAAATGGTTGATGGATCTCGGTGTGCGTAAAACTGATGAGAATGGTATTGAACTCTGGGCGGCGAATAAAATTATTGCTAAGGTGCTACTAGAAAACGGTATCATTTATCGTATTAAATATATTAAACACGAATACCCATTTAATCCACGCTCGAAACAACGCATTATTTACCGGGCATTTCCAAGTTGGTTCTTCAATGTGACAGATTCGAAAACAATGTTGATTTCTGAAAACGAAAAGATTAATTGGTTCCCAGAATATTTGAAGCATGGTCGCTTTGAAAAGAATATCGAAGCGGCACCGGACTGGAACTTGTCGCGTGATCGTTTCTTTGCTACGGCAATGCCGGTTTGGAAGGGCGACAAGGGAAGCGTGAAAGTAGTGGGTTCTTATGATGAACTCTATGAACTTTCGGGTGTGAAATTGGAAGATTACCACCGTCCTTGGGTGGATGAGATTGAATTTGAGATTGATGGCGAACATTTTAAGCGTATCGATAAGGTGTTAGACTGTTGGTTCGAATCCGGTTCGATGCCATTTGCGCAGTTGCATTATCCTTTTGAAAATCGAGAAAAATTTGAAAAGAATTACCCGGCAGACTTCATTGTGGAGTATGTGGGGCAGGTGCGTGCGTGGTTCTATTATGTACATGTGGTGAATACCGCACTATTTTCAGATATTGCTTATAAAAATGTGATTACTACTGGTACCTTGGCGGGTAACGATGGCCGTAAGATGTCGAAATCATTAGG
>CAUUCV010000081.1:0-3964 GCA_963543745.1 uncultured Candidatus Saccharibacteria bacterium
ATATTCTTGGACGGAATATAAGGAACTTAAGAGTAAATATCCGGGGCTTTTGACGGTGGTGGCGATTGTGGTGCCGAAGGCTTTGAGGCATTTTCGAGTAGGGAAGCGTGAGGAGCGACCGTTTACTTTGAAAGAAATCCAGGAACGGGATTATACGGAAGTGGAAAATATTGAAAAAGGTGGGCCGATCGCGATGGCGGATTATTATATTTTGAATGATGGCAGCGTGGCGGAAATGAATGAAAAAATGACAGAAATTTTAACGAGGATGGAATTTTAATGAAAAAATTGGTAATCATTGATGGAAAAAGTGTTTTTTATCGTGGTTACTACGCGATGGGAAATTTGGCGACCTCGAAAGGGGAGCCGACTTCGGGAGTGTATGGCTTTGCGGTAATCGCGATGGAAATCGTGCGCAATATTCAGCCGGATCAGGTGGTGGTAGCGTGGGATAAGGCACGTACTTCGACGGCGAAAAGGCTCGCGATTTTTAAGGATTACAAGGCAGGACGAGTGAGGCCGCCAGAAGATTTTTATGCGCAGATTCCTTTGCTTCGGGAACTGATTTCGGCGCTTTCGTGGGGCTTTATGGAAGCGGACGAATATGAGGCGGATGATATTATTGGTACCTTGGCGCGTCAAGCGGATGAGGCGGGGGATTATATAACCTATATTGTGTCGTCGGACCTGGATATGTTGCAGATTGTAGATGAAAACACAAAGATGTATCGAATTCTGCGGGGATTTTCGGATCTCGAGGAAATGGATATTCCAGCGATTGAAGAGAAATATGGGATTTTGAAATCGCAATTTTTGGATCTTAAGGCGCTGAAGGGGGATAATTCGGATAATATCCCTGGAGTACCGGGGATTGGTGAGAAAACTGCAGTGAAATTATTAAATGAATATGGTAGCTTGGAGGGGATTTATGCGCATATTGAGGAAATTTCGGGGGCGACACAGAAGAAATTGATTGCTGGACGCGAATCAGCTGAGATGTCTCTTAAGCTTGCGAAAATTATGACCGACGCGCCGGTGAAGCTTTCGGATATTCCGGCTTTGAAATTAGATTTTTCGCGTATATCAGAGGTGTTTAAGCGTTTAGAGTTTAATAATTTGCTGAAAAAACTGAAAATTGAAAATGGGCTTTCGGATAAGGATGCTGAGACGGAAGTGGAAGAGGTATCGCGGGTGGAAATTCCGGAGGGGATGCTGGTGGCTAGCAATATTAAAGACTTAATGCATGAGAATGTAGAGTTTCGTGAGCGGGTTTTTCAGGCGAAGAGGCTTTGGGATTTGGACCAAGCAGATTTTCTATTAAACCCATTAAGACGTACAGGGGTGGAGGGGGTTGGTACGATGGAAGAGGTGCTGACCGGCGCGTATTCGGAAGCGACATTGAACAAATTTAGTGAACAATATTTAGCGCTTTCTAAAGATAAAAAATTGAACACAATTTTTACGGATTTCGATATGCCAGTAGTGCCGATTCTCTATAAGATGGAAGCGACGGGGATTTTGTTAGACCGAGAATATTTCGAGGGTTTGAAGAGGGAATTTGAGAGGAAAGTATGTGAAATTGAACAAAAAATTTATGAGCTTTCGGGTGAGCAATTTAATGTAAATTCGCCACTTCAAATGTCACAAATTTTGTTCGAAAAACTGGGACTGCCGGTAAAAGATATTAAAAAGACCTCGCGAGGTTATTCGACAGGGGCGAAAGAGCTAGAAAAGCTCAAAGATGAGCATCCGGTAATTAAAGAAATTATTCATTATCGAGAAACGATGAAGCTATTATCGACCTATATTGCACCGCTGATTGAACAGGTGGCGGCAGATGGACGCATTCATTCAACGTTTACGCAGAATGTGACGGCGACGGGACGGCTTTCGAGTTTGAATCCGAATTTGCAGAATATTCCGGTGCGTAGCGAAGAGGGGAAGCGTATTCGCCGGGGATTTGTTGCGCCTGAGGGGAAAGTTTTGGTTTCGGCAGATTACTCACAGTTTGAATTGAGGCTCGCGGCAGTGCTCGCGGGTGATGAAGCTTTGGTCTCAGATTTTAACCACGATGTCGATATTCACACGAAGACGGCGGCGGAGGTTTATCAGATACCGATGGAAGAGGTGACGAAGTTACAACGTCGCGTGGCTAAGGTGATTAATTTTGGTATTATGTACGGCATGAGTCCGAAGGGGCTGAGCGATGCGACGGAGATGAATTTCTTCGAGGCGAAGCGATTTATTGATGAATATTTTAAGGTGCGTCAGAAGATTTACGCGTATTTGAATCACACGCTGGAAGAAGCGCGAGAAATGGGTGAAGTGAGGACTTTTTATGGCCGTAAACGCCCGACGCCAGATGTAAAATCTTCGAACTTTATTATTCGCAATGCAGCAGAGCGGGCGGCGCAGAATATGCCGATTCAGGGAACTGAAGCGGATTTGATGAAGCGAGCGATGACTTTCGTGGATAAGAAATTACCTGAGGGAGCGAAATTGGTACTGCAAATTCACGATTCTTTGGTGGTGGAGTGTGATCAGGCCGATGAGGAAGCGGTGAAGATGATTTTACAAAAAGAGATGGAAGGGGTGGCGCCAGAATTGAAGATTAAGCTCAAGGTGGAAGTAACGGCGGGGCAGAATCTCGGAGAACTATGACGATGAAACTGGAAATTTATCAAGGAACGGAGGGGGAGGTCTTTTTCGATGTTGATGAAATGAATCAGACGATTTGGGCGGAACAGGGGAAGATTGCCGAGCTTTTTGAGGTGGACCGTACGGTAATTTCTAGGCATTTACGCAATATTTTCGCCGATGAGGAACTGGAAGCGGAAAAATGCGTGAAGGAAGAGGTGGAGGAACGCCTCGAGGGTGGTCGTCGGATTGCGCGTAAGATTAAAAAATATAATCTGGACGTGATTATTTCAGTGGGATATCGTGTGAACTCGAAAAAAGCCACGAAATTTCGTATTTGGGCTTCCTCGATTATTAAGCGTTATATGACGGAAGGGGTGGCGGTTAATTATGATTTGGTGAAGAAGTTGCCGGACGGAAGTGAAAAACTACAGAATCTAGAGGAGACGCTGGGGATTGTGCGCAGGATGTTGACGGAAACTAGCTTGAGTGCGAATGAAGCGAATGGAGTGCTTGAGGTGGTAACGAAATATGCGGATAGTTTTGCGACGATTTCAGAGTATCTGAACAATAAAATTATTTTTTCGGTAGACACCAGGGCGAGAAGAGATTTGAGCGAAGTGGAGATTGAAAATTATATTTCAGACCTACGCGAGAGATTGAATGAGGGTGAAAATTTCGGGGTGCTGGCGGAAAATAACAGGGTTGAAACATTGATTTCGGCCCGAATACAAAATTTGTTCGAACGAAGTGATTCGGTGGCTAGACGAGCGGCGAAATTGCTATATTTTATCGTACATGAAAAACCGTTTCTAGAGGGAAATCAGCAGATTGGTGCGTTACTTTTTGTGGTTTATTTGTCAGTGAACTTCTTTCAATTGAATGAACAGGGGGAGACGAAGCTCTCGGATCGAGCTTTGACGGCTTTGGTGCTTTTGATTGCAGAAAGTCAGCCGGAAGAGAAGGAATTGATGCTGAATTTGATTTGTAAATTGCTTGATAAATAAAAATGGTATAATAAGAGGAATGAAAGAATTAATTGCGACTTTTAAGGAAGCCTATCAGAGGGAACGTAGTCTGGTAATTTTTCAGGCAATACTTCTGATTCTATCTTTGGCTTTTCTGATTTTTTCGGCATTGAATTTGCAGCCAAATGCCTCAATTGTAAAAATTAGCTACGGGGATATCGGGCGTTATCAAGGTGGAGAATGGTCTTCGATGGCGAATTCTGGGGGTTATCACGATGGATCTTGGCAGGCAATGCTGATTTTTCCAATTTTGGCTTTAACTTTGGGGGTATTACATAATCTGTTGGCACTGCGAATTT
>CAUUCV010000082.1:0-3950 GCA_963543745.1 uncultured Candidatus Saccharibacteria bacterium
GGAGGCAGGTGACCTATACCAGAGGTCGCGCGGACAAAATGGAATGGAAGGCAGCTTCGATGTTCGTGGTGGCAGTTCGGAACCTAGCCAGAATGATGGTTTTGGCCGGGTGAATAACCAAGAGACTAATCATGGTTATGGTTATGTGAAAAACTCAGAGGAATTGAAGCGTGGTTATGGCGTGGTGGGAGAGCAAGAAAAAGCTCGTGGTTATGGTGTACTAAGTAGCGGTGGCGAAAGACGCGGATATGGCGTGACGCCAGGAGATGGATATAAGCGCGGATACGGAAGGCTGGGCGGAACTGGATCTAGTGGTGGGGCATCTGGCGCGCGACGTGCACCAAGTGAAACTATGCAACGCGACAAGATGATGGGAATGGGTGGCAGACCTGCCGGTAGCGTTGGTTTTTCTGGAGGTAGTAGACCTTCTGGTGGAAATATTAGGCCGGTGATTAAGCCGAATTTCTGATTAAACTAATACTTTTGATCAACTTTTTCCGTATCTTGTACCACTAATTAAGGTGAGTTACGCTAAAAATGGCCAGAAGTCTGGCCATTTTTTATTATGGTTTTGCCTTGTAGGTGAAATATCCTGGAGCACCTGGACGATCGATACGCAGATATTCGTAATTACTGTGACTTGATGAGTAACAGGTACCGTTGCCACCACAGAGACCAGTGCGATTGCTAAATACAGGCTCATTAATAAGTGTACCGATGGCTGAGGTAGTAAAACCTTCGGAAACATAGATGGTTTTGAGTTTATTTTCAGTGGATGCCGGATTTGAATAATTATATTTATTTTCAAACATATAAGCAAAATCCATTACTTTTGAAGTATTAAAGCTACTTAAATCTAAAGTTTCAAGACTCCTGACACCATTAAACATCGACTGCATACCGGTTACGTTACTAGTATCAAAACTCGTTAAGTTTAAGTTTTTTAGAGACTTTGCACTGGCAAACATTAGATCCATTGATTTAACACTTTTAGTGTCAAAGCTAGAAAGATCCAACTCTTCTAGACTTTCACAACTAGCGAACATCCACGACATATCAGTTACCTTTGAGGTATTAAAATGCGATAAATCTAGTTTTTTAAGTTTTCTATCTCTATTAAATAATTGAGTAAAATCTGTTGCGTGGCTAGTATCAATAGGAGATAGGTCAATATCCTCTAAATTACTATAACTATCAAATAACATATTAGAATTTACGGGAAGATAAATTTTCGGGGCTTCTGAGTGATAATAAATGGTCTTAGTAGAGTCGTCCCACCAAGCTAAAACGGGAGCCTCAGACACATCATCATTATGAATCGTGGCGGTAGTGATATTTTTTGCTGGTGGTTGAACGCTATATTTTATATGCCTGATATCATCGATATCACCTCCGATAAGTCGACCAAAACTAGATCTAAGTAGATAGCTATAGTCTAATTCTACATAGCTATCGACAGGATTTGTGGTGATCGAAACGAGAAGTTTGTTTTGATAATTGCCAGTGCGGAGGCTAGAGTTTAACTTCATGCCGATATGAAAAGTATTGGTTTCTTCGGTGTCGTTTTTGGTGGTAGTGGTGGCGATAACCTTTGCATGACCACGTGGTTGGATTGGCGAATAGAGCGCCTCAGAATCTAGACGCATACCCCATTGATTAGCTGGAAGATCGGCTAGAGTGTAATTAGAACCAATGGAAGAAATTTTCGTGTCATTTAGAGGATTAGTGTCGGTAAGGGCGGTTTCTTCAGAGGTGGAAGAAACTGTGACGGTATAACCACTGCGATTATTAGTCTTGACTGAAACATTTACTGGTGTGTCAGTAGTGCCAGATGCGCTCTCGATTACATCGGTACCATTAACCTGAATATTCGCACTGTCGACAGAGGCGGACAGAGTTGGTTTGACAAGAGCATGGGTATTTTGTTGAAGAAAAAATATGGCGCTCATACTAGCAGCTATGGCTAGCAGAAAGAACCAAGGTGTGGAGATGTGGTTTTTCATAATATGCCTTTTTATTTGGATGCTTTTGCTCATTTTAACACAAGCGGAAAGAAAAGTGAATCTCTGATTGAAAAAAGAAACTGGATTTGTTATAATCTAGGAAGCGTACAGCGCATTTTGAAAATTTGGTGGGTGTAGCTCAGTCGGTTAGAGCGTCTGATTGTGGTCCAGAAGGTCGTCGGTTCAATTCCGATCACCCACCCCATTAGCGAGTGTAGTACAGCGGTTAGTATACAAGTTTTCCAAACTTGGGATGAGAGTTCGATTCTCTCCACTCGCACCAAATTAAAAAATAAGGACGTTTACGTTCTTTTTTTAATTGCCCGTACGAGAAAGACCACGTAGTGGGATTACTCGCACCAGGTTATAAAAAGAAGAGCATTTATGCTCTTATTTTTTATTATTGTTTGTACGAGAAAATTTACGGAGTAAAACTACACATACCAAGTTATAAAAAAGAGGTCTTTAACCTCTTTTTCTTTATTGGAAGAAAGCAAAATAGACGATGGCGCCGACTAGTGCACCGAAGATACTCATGGCGATAAGGGCAAAAACTAGCGAAAGATTAGTCTTACGCATAGAAGGGTCATCGATAATAACGGCCTGCTGCTTAGCCTTGGTTTTTTCAGCTTTGTTTTTTGCGTAAATAGTTTTGCGAGAATTATTTTCCTCTTCGAAAGTATAATCCTTAATTTTGGAGCCTGGACCGAGGAGTTCAGAAGAAAATTCTGAAGAAGTAAAATTATCTTGCCCAGCAGCAAGCGGACGTTTTTGTACCTTGTCGGTGTTAATAAATGGACTGCGACCGCCGAGGACATAGTTGGAATTATTATTAGCGATATCAGATTCGGCATAAAGTGAAGCAGTTTTTGGCTTCTCGTTATCTGTAAAAGAATATACTGAACGAGCCGGAGCGACCGTAGCTATAATTTCAGATGGTTCAGATTGATCAACTGGGGCAAAAGCGGAGTCAATAGAATCTGAGGTGAGCGCGCTTTCCTGGTTTTTTGGCAGAGTAGAAATAGTATTCGAGCGGCCGGCGGTCGGATAATACATGGTAGCGGATGGATTACCAGAGGTAGATGCCGAACTTTTACCGTGGAGTTGCTGATTATCAACGGAGTCAAAGAGCGCCTCGAGATCCTCGATTTCATCATAATTATCATAGTTTTGCAAGGCATCACGTACACTTGAAGAAACCAGGGTAGTTGGAACTGGAGCTTTAGCTGGGTAAGTCTGTTGAGATTCGGAATTTATTTCAGACTCAACTTTTTTAGCTGGACGAATGCGACCAAAAAGTGTGCGGCTTGGACTGGCGGTAATCTGAATACGAGAAACCGGCGAAGGCGCTTTAAATTTGGAGGCAGCAGAAGCAGCGGAGACAGCAGAACTAACAGCAGTAACGGCGGAACCGGCAAGAGAATTTGCGGCATTAGTAACAGGAATTGACCCAACGGAGGCGGCGTTAGTAACTGAAATTGCGGTAGGAGCAGGCTTCATCTTCGGAGCTAAACTAGCACTGCCAACTGGAATTCTACCAGTGGCGCGTGGTAACTCACCAACCTTACGCTTAGCGAGTTCTTCCTTGGCACGTTGTTTTTCTAGCTCGTAGCGCCTTTGCTTGGCCTGATTTTCTCGTTCAATAGCCTGACGTCGTAAAAGAGCTTCTTGTTCAGCCTGTTTTTTAGCAATGGCCTGCTGTTTTTCTTCGATTTCACGCTGCAATCTAAGTTCGCGATTTCGCAAAGATTCTTCGGCCTGAGAACGAGCTAATTCCTGCTTAGCGGCCTCGATACGGCGACGATTATAATCCATGGTTTGATTTTGGAGTTCAATCTGGCGCTGAATTTCTTCACGACGTTCGCGCTCTTTTTTTGCCTGCTTCTTACGTTCTAGTTCACGTTCAGAGAGTGAATAAGTGTAAGCCGGGGTGAGAGTACGAGTGCG
>CAUUCV010000083.1:0-3797 GCA_963543745.1 uncultured Candidatus Saccharibacteria bacterium
GTTGTATCCTTGTAGATAGACCTTAGATATTTCAATTCTTCGGTGTTATGAATTGGTTGAATTTCATTGACTGCACCATTATAATAATATACGGTACCGGCATCCCAATTAGGATCACCTTTAATATTAAATGTAAAGTCCATTGTCTCTCCGTCTGGTTGAGGGGCTTCAGGAGCACCACCAGCTCCTACATCACCATCGATACCATCGGAATAAGGAGGGTATGTGAAACCGATAATAGTCTCAGCACCACCACCTAATGTCCGTGTACGATAACGTGCAGGGCCGCCACCTAGTCCTCCGTCTACGTTCTGCTCAATAGTTTGGAACCGTCCGGCACCATCAGGGTTAGATATAACAAGTCCGGTATGTCCATAGCCATGATAGGATACTCGCATACAGAATATAGCGCCAGCACGAGGGGATTCGGCACCAGTGGTAAGCCAACCATTTCCTCTACCAGCGTTAAGCATATCTATACCGTTACCACGCATCGACCGCCCAAAGAATTTCTGGGCAATCATATTAGGTAAGTCCACGCATTGGGCGCCAAAGGCACCGTCTGCGTCAACCCCAATTCCTCTATCAGCAACGCTTCTAGCCCAGTTAATTACTTCTGCTTTGGTCGCCATTATAGTCTCCGTCGTATAGAATTCCTTCTCGGTCAGACATTATAACTTTTGAAGCAAGTTTCGCATCGAGTTCTCTAATATAGGTATTACCTCGAAGCTTCTGATAATCAGCGATAATATGTCGGGTCATAATATATTTTTCGTTATGGGTAAATTCCGTAGAATTATATATAGCGAGATATTCCGAACGTAACATAGACCGCTTAATCGAATTCAACTTATCATTCTGCTCGTCGATATAACGTTGCTGACGTGCGACATCTTCTTCCTTTTCTTTTTTGCCCTTCTCGATATACAGATTAATACTTCTAGTTAGTAAACTGATAAGGGCAATGATAAAAAGAGAAAGGCCTGTTAAGACCTTCTCATCCATCAATAATCTCTGCATTATCTATGTACGCTTCCTAAATAAGGTTATTCTTTTTCCTTTGGCGTGTCGTAACCCAAAGCTTGAGCAGAGTCACCGATACCTTTAGTAGTAGGGTCTGTTACAACACCTAAGATAACCAAGATAAGCACAAAAGTATTCACACCATCTTTGATGTTAGTAGGGATTGTAAGTCCGAATTGCTGAAGCATCAAGAATACTGCTGAGATAAGAGCAATAAGAGTAGCACGGTTTTGAAGACGAAGTTTAAGATTAAGTTTCATAAGATTAACACCTCTTTTTAATTTATTTTGACATTTTAGTGATTAGCGCGAGGGTTAGGCCATGGCCATGCTACCCCAACACCGTTTTGTTCATTCTTACCATTCTTATAGAAGGTAGAAATGGTATCTTCTGCAGCGTAGGTGTGTTCACGAATGAACTGCACCAATACACGGTTGCCTGTACCATATGAGTTATTGATAGTAGTGTCAACAATAGCAACAACATCATTAGCTTTGTATGTCTTACCGACAACAGCGTCAGGCACAAGCTTAAGCAGGTCGCCGTAAAGCACTGGGTCGATTGGATCTTCTCCAGTATAGTCCTTAGTGACGGCGTAAATTGTAAACACGTCAATAAGGGCCTGTAAGCGGTCGACCTTCTCATCAGTCTCTTTGATTTTACGGTCTGTAAAGTTCTCAGAGAATAAGATGGCCAAAGCATCGTCAAACAATTCATCGTTAGACTTATCGATTGATGTTGGTGGCAAGTTGATTGGGTGGAAAGCGCCTTCAGCATTCCCTAAGACAACACGAGTTGCTAGGGGTTTGTTGTCAGCACTATATGTGAGTGATTTTGATTGGAATTCTAGTTTCATTCTATCTCCTTATTTGAAAATTAGCTCCGGTGGTTGCAGGCGCCGTAGACTCTGCGAACCAGCTAGCATGACCACGATATACACGGTTGCCACCAGAGGTAGACTCCGTATGTGCGATAGATCCGTCAGCGTTAAACGTCCACAGTGCAGGATTGATTATAGTAGTACCCGCGTTACGATATAAGACAACCTGTGTATCGACCATAGGCTTGAAGCCAGCAGGTATCTTTTCGCCAAGCTTAGAGTTCTCAACGGCGACGTTTGGATTAGCGATAGCATTGACATCGACTGTAACAATACGTCCGCGCTTCTGGAATGTCGCCTTGATACCCCATCCGATTGGGACGTTGGTTAGGGTATATATCGGAGTGTTATCGTTGTCGATATTATACCAAGGCGTCCATTTATTCACGCCGATTTTCTGTCGGTATCCTAGATAAGCGCCACCAAACGTGAATAGCTCTTGGACGATAAAGTTTGCGTTATTACCCATAACCCTCAAATAAACAAGAGAGTCGATGCCTGGTGGAACATTTTTAGCATTACGAGCACGGTAGAAGCCGGCAAGATATACGTTGTTAAGGTCCTGGTTATCTGGTAGCCAAGTACCAAATCCGTCATCGCCGGTTAGAGCATGCGTGGAAATCTTCTTGTTATTTACATAGAGATCCCCCGCAATATCTAAAGCACCGCGCTCCCGAACCTTGTTTATGCCGATACCAAACGGGTCATCGGTTCGATGTACCTTGATAGTACCGACAACTAAGCTCTGGTCTGCCTTATTACCAAAGGCGTCCTCATAAGCGATATAAACGGAAAACGAATTACCGGTAGAATAATCAGCAGTTAAGTCGACTATCGCGTCTGCGTCATTTATACCGAATATACTTACGAGGTTGCCTGAAGCATCATTGACCGTAGTATTAGTCGTAGTGTTCTTTACTGTAACGGTACGTCTACTAGCATTGACGTTACGGTTCTGGTCATCAAATAACGGAAAGGTTCGTCCGTTGAGGTAAAGTCTTAACTTCTTCTCATCATCATTACGGCGGTCAACACGAGCACTACAAACTGGAGGAGAGTAGTCGTCGATTTGAATAACCTTCTCAAAGGCTGCCGATGTCAAACCACGAGAGTCGCGGATTGTGACATTTAGAATATGTTTACCGCTTGTATTGATATTGTTGAGAATAACGTTTTTACCAACGACTTCCCTAAGAACCTTAGCGTCCTGCATAAGTCGAACCGTCATACCATCATCAGGTATAGTTGCACCGTACTTAGTTTCGAAGTTGCCTAGCGATACCTGTATCTCAGATAAAATACGAACATATTTCAAGTTCTTAAGAAGCTCTTTACACTTAGCGTGTTGCTCTTCTGTATTAATACCTTTGATAACAGGCTTCTCGGTATCTGGTATTCTAAGTCGAATTTGTGAAGCAGACCGCCCCGTCTCTATGGTAGTCCCATTACGATATGTGATTAGCGTGAGCGTCCCCACACTCTCATTTGATTGAGGGAATTTAGATGCCAGATCCAATGGAGGCGTCCATGTCGCAGTATCTCTCATCGGATCGATTATCTTTGTATCGACGTCACCGAAGCGCAACCATACAGTGTTATACATCTGGTCTGATTTGCGTCTTGCAGTGAACGTAATCGGTTGTCCGAGAACACCTTGATAGTCACCCATAGGGTCTGAAGCACGAGGGATATCCGTTAAAGCAAATTGTCGATTTCCTACAACCAACTCGCCAGTAAAGGCAAAGGCTGTACTGTAGGCATTAACAAAGGCATCAACGTTTGCTACTTGCTTACCGTCTGAACCATGTGGGTAGTTGAAATCCCAAGTCCCAAGATATACTTCTGAGTTAAATCCGGGCCCACTAATTTGAACGGTCTTATTTTGCTTCTGCCC
>CAUUCV010000084.1:0-3771 GCA_963543745.1 uncultured Candidatus Saccharibacteria bacterium
TGACGAATCTCGACCTCACGCATCTTAACACTAGTAATGTCACCGACATGCATTACATGTTCACTAATATGAGTAGCCTCACTTCGCTTAATCTCTCACGCATAAATACCTCTAAAGTTACCAATATGACCGGTATGTTTTGGGGTGTGAAAAACTTGCCAACTCTCGATCTTTCCAAGTTTGATACCCGAAATGTTACCGATATGTCGCAAATGTTCCTTTATGCCGAAAAAATTACCAATCTCGATCTATCTTCCCTTGATACTTCCAAAGTTACTAAGATGTTCGATATGTTTAACTGCATGAAGTCACTCACCAACCTTAAATTTAGTAAGAAATTCAATACCGGTCAGGTGCAAAATATGCAAGGCATGTTTGCTAATCTGATGAATATTCAAGAGATTGATCTTTCGCAGGCCGACTTCGACACCTCGAATGTGACAAATTTCTATGGTATGTTTGCTTATTATTTGCACACGACCGCCCCATCCAAACTCCAGCGCATCTATGTCGAAGCTGGTAAGGACTTTAATACATCGAAGGCTGCTCCGACCAACTATGCCCAGAATATTAATTCACAAATCTTTAACGATCAATTATTGCTTCGCGGTGGTAATGGTTCTTATACACCAAATCCAGCCTATGCCGACCTTTCTTGGCTTCGTATCGACCGTGGTGTCGCGCAACCTGGTTATTTTACCGCCAAGTAATTTGACAAACTTATTATCTTCGCTATAATAGAAATATATACTTTTAATATCCGGCCGCAAGGTCGGATATTTTAGACTAAAAGAAAGGAAAATATGGAAGGATTAGACCTTAAACAGATGTCTCAGATGGTGAAAGTTATCGCCGAAGAGAAGAATCTCCCAGAAGAAACTGTTTTGAATATTATTGAAACTGCCATTGCCGCCGCTTGGCGTAAAGAAGAAGGTGAAAAGGACATGAATGTTCGCGCCGTACTTAACCGTGAAACTGGTAGCGCCACGGTTTTCATCGCTAAAGAAGTCATTGAAGATGGTTTGGCTTATAATCCAGTCACCGAAATTCCAGAAGGTGAAGCTGAAGGTAAGGCTATCGGTGAAACTTTTGAAGAATCTCATCCAGTTACTAAATTTGGTCGTGTTGCCTCGATGACTGCTAAGCAGGTAATCATGCAACGCCTCCGCGAAGCTGAGCACGAAGCCATCCTTTCCATCTTTGAAGATAAAATTGGTACCATTATGACCGGTATGGTAGCTCGCGTCGAACGTAATATTGTGCGTATTGATTTTGGCCGTACCACTGGTATTATGCTAAAATCCGATCAAATCGATGGTGAGTATTACCAAGTTGGTTCCCGTATCAAGGTTTTGATCAAGACCATTGAGCGTAATGAACGTGGTGCTCAACTCCTAGTTAGTCGCAGCTCTGCTGATTTCATTAAGCAACTCTTTGTTCAGGAAGTCCCTGAAATCGAAACCGGTGTGGTCGAAATTCGTGCCATCGCTCGTGAAGCTGGTCGTCGTACCAAGATTGCCGTGACTAGCACTGTGCCAGGCGTCGATCCAGTCGGTACTTTCGTCGGTGGTCGTGGCGTGCGTGTCCAGGCTGTGATGAATGAAATTGGTGATCGTGAAAAAATCGACATCATCAACTGGAGCGAAAATCTCTCTGAGTTCATCCGCGAAGCTTTGAGCCCAGCCGAAATTACTCGTGTCGAAATCGAAGATAAGCGTGCCAAGGTTTATGTCACCGAAGATCAGCAATCTGTCGCCATTGGTCGCCAAGGTCAAAACGTCCGTCTCGCTTCTATGCTCACCGGCATTGAGCTTGATATTGAGCTAGCTGAAGCACCAAAGAAGAAAAAACGTGCTAATGTGGAAGATTCTCTACTTTCTGCCTTGCAAGAGAACGAATCGGAAGCGGAAACCGTAGCTTCTGAAGAAGCTGAGGAATCTGCTGAAGCTGAAGCTGCTGACGCAGAATAGAAACTCGTATCAGCTTAACGTCGAAAAGACTCCCATTCGGGGGTCTTTTTTATGCTCTAGAAATAAACTTACTATTTTAAAACCCTAGAGTCTAAGAAAAGCTTTAAATAAAAAAATAAACCCCGCAGGGTTTATTTTTAGCGAACTTCTACGCGGACGCGTGGTAATGAGCGACCAGAGAAGTGGGTTTTCTTGGTTTTCACAAAAGTGACAACACCATCTTTTGCTGCATGAATGGTGAAATTGCGGGACATGTAAGTACCTTCACCAGCAATTTTGGTGCTTCCGGTTTGGCGAACTAAAACTTCACCGTTGCGGACTTTTTGGCCACCAAAACGCTTCACGCCAAGACGTTGACCAGCATTGTTGTGGATATTTTTCGCGGTACCACCGGCTTTAACATGTGACATTTTTTGCCTTACTCTTTCTTAATACTATTATTTCTCGAGCCACAATCTGCCCTTCACGATAATAAATCATGTCAGACTGACTCAAGCCTTGAAACTTTGCTAAATTATAACCCATATCTGTAATTTCGTCAATAATTGAAAGCCTTGAGTAGTGACCATCTTCACGTAGCCAAGCTGGCACCGCGATTACCACAGGGGTATCATCCTCAATCTGCTTAGCTAGGTTCTTTAAAAAGCCGAGAATAATCCGCTTGCAGTTCTGTTTTTCATCTTTTAATTTAATCTCGCCTGGCGGTTTTGACATTGGAGAGCCCAGGAAACATTCACAGGCTACCAGGCCGATTTCTGAGGCTTTTGGCCAAACAAAATCCGTCGCATCGCCAGTGTAGATGGAATTTAGGAATTGATTTTTTTGTTCCACTAACTCAGGTTTGATCTTGAAGAAGCGGGCTTTTTTCTCGAGCAACCAGTCTAAATTCTTCTGAGTGTATTCCATCATGCGTGGATTTAAGTCACTACCGACCACTGGTTGACCTAAAATTAGGGCTTCCTGCAGTACTACGCCGGTACCACAGAATGGGTCGAGTACTTTTTTCGACTCGTCAATCTCACCACCCAAATTAATTAAGATCTGTGCGAGTTTCGGTGGCAACATTCCCACCTTAGCGTCCCTCGCTGGGCGCATCTGATCGCGTTCACGATATTTATCGATATTTTGTACACCCAGGCTCAGATAAGTTTCCGAACCCACCAAAATTACCTCTTCGGCACCCGGTTTTTCACCTAAATTATTATGAAAGGCTGTAGCCGAAGAAATTTCAGGTCCTCTAGCTTCCACTACGCGCACATTGCGTCCGAGTTTTTTGAGTAGACTCTTCAGCTCCATCGCCTTGCGACGCACTAAATTCTCGACCGCTGATTTTTTGTTTTTATGATTCGAGTTTAGGGCATAGCTAGAAACCCCAATGGTGATTTTACCTTCGGGCTTTTTAGTATTAATCATTTCCGCAAGTTCGCGGAAATTACCCTCGAAAATTTGCGCCAATTTAATTGAGCCACCCAGTCTATCAATCGAGACGGCCTTATTGGTTTCAAAAGCCGCAAGTTCTGGTCCGATAAGTTTGGCGTTTTGGTCGTAAATCGCTTGGATTTCCGCCAAAGAAATTTTCGGAAGTCGTCCCAGCACTGCAATGTATTTCATAATCTTATTTTATCATGTATAATAAAAAAGCTATGTTTAAAAAGATTCTCAGTATTGTCACGTTATTATTAGTCGGTGTTGTCGTATATGGCGCTCGTAATGAAATTGTTTCGGCCTTCCAATGTATTTTTGGTGGTCAATGTATGGATGGTTCGCACTTCTCCATTAATTTCTGGATTGTTCTTCTTTT
>CAUUCV010000085.1:0-3762 GCA_963543745.1 uncultured Candidatus Saccharibacteria bacterium
ATACTCTACCCACCGGCACCTATCAAAACAAAGTGATTTTTTCCACGGTTACTAATGAATATCCGACCGAAGTAAATCTTATAAAAGGTGAGGACTTTAGGAATACAGTATGGAGATTATCCCCCACTCGTGATATTAAACACTTTGAACGTAGTCTAGTGGCTCCACCCGAGGGGGTTAATACAGTACATTTGGAAGTAGATGAAACCTCCGACTATCCATTCTTAGGCTGGGTAGATGAAGCTAGTGAAACTTTTTATTATTACAGTGAGGCTGAAAAAATCTATCTTAATCCTGATTGTAAATCTATGTTTGCCTCTGTAGATTATGAAAAAATAGATTTAACGCCATTTGATTCCAGTAAAGTTACTAGCACCTACGATATGTTTAGTAACCTTTATGGAACCAAGGAAATTGATTTTTCCAAATTTAACACCAGTAATGTTACAAATATGGGTAGGATGTTTTATAAAAATTCTACTCCAAAGCTTGATCTCTCCAACTTTGATACACGTAATGTTATTTATATGAATGCGATGTTTATGGAAGCTTGGGGCATAGAGGAATTAAATCTTTCTAGTTTTGATACTAGTAACGTCTGGTTTATGGGTAATATGTTTAAGAATACACATAAGTTAAAAAATCTTGATGTCCATCATTTTAATACACAAAAAGTTAAACATATGCAATATATGTTCTATGGCTCCGGAGCTACAAGTCTCGATTTGTCTCATTTTGATACTTCTAAAGTTGAAGATATGAGTAAGATGTTTGCGGAAATGGCGAATATTACAGAACTTGATTTATCAAATTTTAATACTAGCAACGTGAAGGATATGTCGCGTATGTTTGATCGTACTGCAGAACTTAGAACACTAGATTTGTCTAATTTTAATACGTCTAAAGTCACCGATTTTAGTAAAATGTTTGCTAGTGAATACATAAATAAGCTCGAAAGAATTTACGTGAAGCAAGATTTTGATACTTCCGCTGGTACAGATTTTACCAATATATTTACTGGGCGCACAACTCTTCGTGGTGGAAATGGTTCCCACCTTCCGGATCCATCGACCGCCGACAAAACTTGGCTCCGCATCGATGATCCAGCCAATGGTCACCCAGGTTACTTCACTCGCAAAGTCTAAAAACTTCAAACTAGTATATAATTATATTAATGACCAATCAGACAATCATTAAAATTGAAAATCTTGAGAAAAGCTTCGGCAAAACTAAGGCTGTTCGCAAGATTAATTTAGAAGTTTATGAAGGCAGTCTATTTGCCTTCCTCGGTATTAATGGTGCCGGTAAATCTACCACCATCTCCATGATGTATGGTGGCCTGAAAATTGACTCCGGTCGCATTGCTATTTGTGGCCAAGACGTCGCCATCAATCTCGATAAAATTAAAAATCAAATTGGCGTGGTTTTTCAGGATTCTGTCCTTGATAAAACTCTCACCGTTTATGAAAATCTCAAATTCCGCGCCGGCTTCTATGGCATTTTCGGTCAAGAATTTAAGGCTCGTTATCAGGAATTAGAAAAACTCTTTGATCTCGCCGAAATTAAAGATCAGAAAATCCAAAAACTTTCTGGTGGCCAAAAACGTCGTGTTGACATCGCGCGTGCCATTATTCATCAGCCGAAAATCCTCATTCTTGATGAGCCGACTACTGGCCTTGATCCAGGTACTCGCAGTAAAGTTTGGCGGATTATTTCCAAGCTTCGTGAAGATCTTAAAATGACAATTTTCCTCACCACGCACTACATGGAAGAAGCCGCCGATGCAGATTATGTCACGATTTTGGACAAGGGAAGAATCATTGCCGAAGGTACGCCGCTCGAATTAAAAACTCAATACGCTACCGATGTTTTGCATCTCTATGGTGTGGAAGAGGCGGATGTTAAAAAACTTAAATTACCTTATCAAAAAATCCATAAAGCCTTCCAAATTAAAGTTAAAAATTCAGCAGTTGTTACTAAACTGATTACTAAATACCCGGAACTCTTTCAAGATTTTGAATTAATTAAAAGTACACTGGATGATGTCTTTCTCGCAGTTACGAAAAGTAAGCCAGGCGCCGATATTTCGGAATCAAAAAATAGCAAAACGAAAGCGGAGTAAAACATGAAAAAATTTCTCAATCTCACTGCACGTAATGTCAAAGTTTTCTTCAGCGACAAGTCAATGTTTTTCACTTCGCTGATCACACCAATGATTTTATTGATTCTCTACGTTACTTTTCTTGGTCGCGTTTTTCATAACAGTCTTGATAAAGACGCCTTGGGTGTCGCACTTCCAGAAGGCGTAATTAACGCTGTGGTGAACGGGCAAATTCTCGCCTGTCTTCTCGCGGTCTGTAGTGTGACGGTGGCTTTTTCCTCGAATCTTTTGATGGTGAATGATAAGGTTACTGGTAGTACGAAAGATATCGATGTTTCTCCGATCAAAAGCCACACTAAAAGTCTCGCCTACTTCACTGCGACATTTATTTCCACAATTATTATTAATCTCGTTGCGCTCATTCTTTGCTTACTTTATATCCGCATCCAAAATTGTTGGTACTACGAATTGAAGGATGTTTTGCTGCTGTTTGGCGATGTAGTATTGCTTTCTTTCTTCGGCACTGCACTCGCTTCTGTGGTAAATTTTGGCCTCAAAACTCAAGGCCAGCTTAGCGCTGTGGCGAATATTGTGAGCGCTGGTTATGGTTTTATTTGCGGGGCTTATATGCCAATTTCAAATTTCTCCGCCTTGCTGCGTGATAGTATTATGTTCCTACCAAGCACCTATTTTATGTCCCTGATTAAAAATCACGCTCTAGCCACTCCGTTCCAGGAAATGGCTAAGACCGAAATTCCAGCCCAAGCTGTCGACGCTGTCAAAACCGCCCTCGATTACAAAATCTCCTTTTTTAATCACGAAGTTCCACTTAATATGATGTATCTCATCGCCATAAGCTCAATTATTGTATTGGTTATTATCTTTGTCTTGCAGAACAAATTCAAGAAACAAGCTTAAAATATTGGATTTTTTAGTGAAGAGAATGCCGCTTATCTCTGACGGAGCATAAGCTTGGCCGAACGGCCTTGAGTGTCTCCGGAACGAGGTATGCAGCATTCTCTCCCATGCGACATTCTTTAATTAATCTGATTTTTTTGTTATAATTATTTATTCAGAAGGAACAAACATGCTAAAATCATTCAAATATTTAAAACCTTATTTTTGGCAATGCCTTTTAATTGTCTTAGGCGTTGCACTTCAAGTTTATACTGCTCTTGAACTTCCAGCTCTAAGTTCAGATATTATGAATAAAGGTGTAGCCGAATCTAATATGAGCTTCATTTTTCAGACCGGCCTTTTAATGCTTGGTATTACCGCGCTTGGCTCACTTGGTAGTATCGTTTCATCTTATTTTTCCGCCAAGGTGAGTAGTCGTGTTTCCATGGATATGCGCAGGGATATCTTCGCCAAGGTGATGTCGCTTTCTTTTGCTGACGTCGAGAAATTTTCTACCGCTTCACTTATTACCCGTACCACCGCCGATATCTGGACTGTTCAGCGCACTCTGATTATGAGTCTCACCATGATGGTGTGTGTGCCATTCATGGCGATTGGTGCAATTATTCAGGCTTTCCGCACTGCGCCGAACATGACTTGGATTATTGCTGTTTCGGTAGCTATTCTCTTTATCCAGGCGGCGATTTTAATTAGTCTTGCTATTCCGAAGTTCAAGGTCTACCAAAAAATCTTGGATAAAATCA
>CAUUCV010000086.1:0-3737 GCA_963543745.1 uncultured Candidatus Saccharibacteria bacterium
ATCAAAAATTCCCCCGTTGCGATTTTTTTTCAAAATGGTTTTGGATTCCGACAGGCTGATTCTAGGATTGGGTGTAAGAGTATGGTTGACTTTGGCTCCTTTCACAATCATGCTTAGAAGACTTGTTAGACAGGACTGATGGGTGTTCTGAAAACTCGCCTAAAGTCGGTCTGTTGGAGTCCAAAACTTATGAAAAAGGGTTCTAAAGATAAAGAAAGAGAGGAGATCTATCGTGGCAGTAGCAAAAACTACCTATAAAATTGTAGCGCCTGCCGGGGTATTCATTCGTTCAACCCCTGATCAAGCAGAGGACAATGTTGTACGATTGGCTAAGCGTGATGAACGTATAGTTGTCGTGAGCGTTGGAGACGAATGGCTTCAAACTGATGAAGGTTATGTTATGAACCAACCTTATATCGTTGAACCTGACACGGTCACACCACGGAAGAAAGGAGAGGCTGAATAACTATGACGAATGAAGTAGCTGAATTCGATAACCAGAGAGCCTACAGACCTGCACGTTCGCCTGAACAGCGTGAATTGCAAATGATGGAACTCGCTATGGGTCTATCGGAAAAGCGTCTTCAGGAAGGAACAGCATCGGCCTCTGAGATTGTCTACTGGCTAAACCAAGCAAGCCCTAAGGCACGTCTTGAACGTAAGCAGTTGGAGTTACAAGCAGAGTTACTACAAGCACGTATTGATTTGATTCGTAGCGACCAGGAATCAGAACTTGACTTCAAACAAGCATACAAGGCATTCCAAGGATATTCTGGTAAGCCGGCAGAAGTTATCGAGGGTGAATTCTATGAGCAATAGACTCACCTATACAGAAATGTCCAAACTTGAGTCCTATACTGAGCGGCTAAACTATCTAAGACTTCGCGGTGTTCATCATGAGGCTCCGAGAGAAATATCCAATCGGTTCTACAAATCTCACGCATGGCAACAATGCCGTGCCGCGATTATACGTAGAGACCTGGCTCAAGACCTTGGTGTTAGGAAGTTATTTGTGGAAGGGCCGATTACAGTTCATCACATGAATCCGCTAACCAAGGAGGACATAGAAAACTTGACCGAGAATTGCTTCGATCCTGACGGACTGATTACGGTCTCTGACAGCACCCATAAACGTATCCACTACGATCAAAAGGAGTATCAAGAGTGGGTCGAACGCAAACCGGGTGACACAAAATTGTGGTAAGGATGAAGTTTATGACTACTATATATGAAGACATACTCAACTTCGTCGGGGTGTTACACGATTCCGAACCGAATTCGAACCATGTAGTTAAGACTCAGCTAGGTGTGGCGATTGATGCAGCGCTTGGAGTCCTTGTTCAGAACGGGATTGGCCATAATGTTAGTGTTATCGCCGAACCTAATCTAACTTGGGCAGAGTTCTTCTACGGGCATATGGATTTGGCTGAAGGAATTAAAGAACGCCTTAGAAATAATACCTTTGCTAAGAACTATGTTTGTATCTCGGCTCTCATATCTTATGACCCGCCACAAGCATCTGTTCTTACCGCATTAAAAGAGGCTCGGGATGAGAATCTCACTCGTGCTAGATGGGAGGTAGAACTTGTCAAACTTGACATCTAATGAACTCCACCATTCCGGGCGTAAGGGTATGAAGTGGGGTATGAATATCTTTGGGCGACGTCAGCCGAAAGGTGGAGTCCATGGTAAACGCGGAGCTAAGCCAGAACAGCAAAACGTCAAAATGCCCAAGAAACTTCGTCGGTCTGTAGATGAGCGGTTAAGAGAAGCAGAGTTTCGAGATGCTTATCGGACTCGTGATAATATGTCAACTAAGGCATTGAAATCCAAGATCGCACGACTAGAGGCTGAGCAGAGGTTTAAACAACTAGTAGAGGCTCCTGAGAAAGCTCGGTTAGAAGCCCTACAGAAAAAGAAACAGGCTCGTCTTGCCTTCATCGGTAAAGTTGGTTCCGCAGCACTAGATGTATATTCAAAAGCGCCATCAAGTATTGCTGGACGTAACTTATCAGGTCAAGCAGCTAAGGACGCTATCGAGGCGTTTAAGAAGCGGCAAGAATGGGCTAAAGCGCTTAAGGATGTACCAACTACTATGACTAAATTTACACAGTCTATTAATGTGGGTGGTGTTGATGTGTATATCCCAGAATCAGTTCAGAACCGATTTATGATCCAGCACGCTGGTCGTAAGGGGATGAAGTGGGGTATGAACATCTTTGGTAAACGCGATAGGTATGCTCGGAATAACTTTTCTAAAGAACATTATCAGACCTATAAATATGTGCGTGAGCGTGTTAAGAAAGGTAGGTCTGAATACAAACTATCTAAGAAAATCCATAATCTAACTAAGGATTTATATGATAGTCAACCAACTGAGCAAAACCGTCTTCTTACTAACGTGGCGTATGATGCTCGCAAAGACGCTAAGGCTACACGTAAGAAGTATAAAGGGTCTGTTAAGAAGATCTTTAATAAATATTCCGAGACCGACTTTGATTTAAAAGGGGGTCTTACACAATCAGGAGTAAATATGGGCGAAACTATCAACGGGGTTTATATCCCGTCACAAGAAGACCTACTCTTACACTACGGTAAGAAAGGTATGAAATGGAAAAAACATCTTACAAATGGTGTTAATTCTGTATTAGAAGGTATTGAAAATGCGGCGAACTGGGTCGATGATCAAACCTTTGATAAGTCAAGAGAAAGTGTACTAAAGGATCGTTCTGAAGCTAACAAGCGTAGGATAAACGACCCTAAATATGGCAGAACTTATAACACAGCAAGCGATCCGTTTGATGGGAAGAAGAATGTTGATGTTAAGCGTGTTTTGCGAGAAGGTCGTGATAATGTGGTGCCGAGTCGAACTCGTGAGGGTATGAAACAGGAGAATAAATACATCGAAAAGATTCGTAAACGTATTAAACTCCCTCGTTTAAAACAAAGCATTTCTTCTGAAGATACTCTTTTACATTACGGTAAGAAGGGCATGAAATGGAAGAAAAAAGGTGCTGCTAGTAATACCCTGACTCCTGCCGAGATGGCGGCGATTGAAGAGCAGACTAAGAAAGACGAAAAGACTTTCAATTATAATCTTAAGATGCGTGAGAAAGCCATTGAAAATGCTCTTAAACGCGAGACGCCTGGTAAAGAGATTAGACGCTTACAGAAAATGCTTGAGGACGATCAGCGTAAAGTCGATATGAATAAACGCCATAAAGAGGCTTTGAAAAAGAAAGATCGAAAACGCGATTCTTATAGTCGTACAGTCGAAACTGTCGATAGAGGAAAAGACAACGTTCCAAAATTCAAGACTTATAAATACTAGTCGGTAATTTCTAAACAAAAAGGAGTCTAATCAGTGGTATTAAGTAATACTGCGGTTCCTGTCGAGTACGGTAGATTTCGAGACGCTGTACTGCGTGGAGAGATTCCTGTATGTCGTGAAATCTCGATGCAAATGAACCGTATCGACGCGGACATCGCTAATCCAAACTATTACTATGACCCAGATGCAATACAAGGCTTTATCGACTTCTGTGAGAATGAGATGACCTTGGTAGATGGTCGGCCTCTAACCTTACTTCCAACATTTAGGCTTTGGGCAGAAGACCTGTTGGCGTGGTTTGAACTTAAGGAAGAGAAGGTCTATGACCCTCAAACCGGAAAATTCAAAATGATTAGACATAAGCGCAGACTTCGGAATAAACAATATCTTATTGTGGCCCGGGGTA
>CAUUCV010000087.1:0-3648 GCA_963543745.1 uncultured Candidatus Saccharibacteria bacterium
AACAGGTCAGAAATTTCGTCTTTGACTTCTTCGATACGAGCGGCAGGTTTGTCGATTTTATTAATAATCACAACCGGCTTTAATTTAAGATCAAGGGCTTTCTTCAAAACGAATTTGGTCTGTGGCATCGGACCTTCTTGGGCGTCCACCACCAAAAGTACACCGTCGGCCATATTGAGAGTACGTTCAACCTCACCAGAGAAGTCGGCGTGGCCCGGAGTATCGATGATATTAATTTTATGATCGTTGTAATAGACCGAGGTTTGCTTGGCGGTAATGGTGATACCACGTTCGTGTTCCTGGTCGCCAGAGTCCATAATGAGGGTTTGGCTCATTTCGGCCTGGTTATCACGGAAAGTATTAGATTGTTTCAAAAGTGCATCCACTAGCGTCGTTTTACCATGGTCAACGTGCGCGATGATTGCAACATTACGGATATTTTCTTTATTATTCATATTGCCCTTATTTTTTACTCTGAATATTATACCATATTTTGCTTGATTTTTTGAGAGGGTAGGCATATAATAAGAGAGTACTCTGGGTCGGTAGCTCAGCAGGTTAGAGCACGGGCCTTTTAAGCCCGGTGTCGAGGGTTCGAGTCCCTCCCGACTCACCACAGAGATTTTTAAAAGAGCCTTTCGGGGTTCTTTTTTATTTTCGCCTATCTTCTAGATAATTTTTAAGCAAAAAAATACCCGCCTTAGATAAGACGGGACCCATAAGAAATGGGATTTGAGCTCGCCTTATACAAGACGGGACCCACAGCAGGTGGGATTTTTTGGAGGGGTATCCGCAGCCTTCTGATGTCTAGAAGATTAGTCAAGCTGAGGCTGCAACTATGAAAATAAGTTGGGGGCCGAAAAGGTGGATGTTGCCAAAAACAAAAGAAAGTGAGTTTGCTCAATTTAAGAGAAATAGTGACTTCGGCCCCAACATGCCGCCAAGGTGGTGAACCTTATTTCTAACTAAAAGAAATGGCAATAACTTTTAGAATAGAAAGTCTCACGACGCGACACGCAGCGAGGTAGTAATGATTGGTAAAACTGCATGTTTTGTTGCTTGTTCTTTTTAGAAAATTAAGAGGGGTTTTTCAAATCCTCGCTAAGGAAGTAGCAAAAACCTTGCCGCACAAAATATAATGTGTTTTTCATATACCCGATACGTTTAATATACTCAATCCACAAGATATCTGTGTTGCACGATAATATTAACAAAATTCCTTAGATTTTGCAAGCATAAGCACAATGACAGGGGTTTATTTCTTTTTAGAGTCGACAATTTCCGCTTCTTCGATGTTATCTGGATTGGTTTCGGATTTTTTCGAACCGGAAAATTTAGAGACTAGATTATAACGATCGGTGAAATCATGAACGTGTTTCTTCAGAACAATAATATTGATTAAATCCGAGAGGCCATAACCAATCATAATAAAGCCGATTAGCGACAAGGCAATGGCGGAAGCATCAAATGGATAGACAATAATCGCGACGCCGGCAGTCAAGGACAAAAGGTTGGTAATAATAGAGGTGATATAAGCAGATTTAGAAACGTTTTTTAGCTCCATAGTGTAACCGATGCGAGAAATTGCTGAAATCACAATCACTAGACCGATAGTCATCGGAATAAGGCTGAGAATACCTGGGTAAAAGAGGAAGACGAGACCAATTACAATCAGAAAAGCGCCGAGGAAATTACTAGAAAATAGACGGACAAAGCGCGAGTAGACTCGGCTCATGATCATACTAAAACCGGCGAGAAGAAATCCGGCAGCGAGCAGTAAGCGCAAGAGGTTGAGGGCGAATTCTGGAAGCAGAGCAAAAAAGAGGCCGAACAGCACCATTACTACGGTAGTGGAGATTGCAGTATTGAGATAAGCGTTAATTTTATCTTGAATTTTCATATTAACTCCAATGCGATTTAATTACTTATATTGTAACATATTTAGGGCATAAGAATTTTGACGCAAAAAAAGAACCCCGAAAGAATCGGGGTCTTTTGCATCAAAGATGCTAGATAAAGGACAAAACTAGTTTGCAGTCTGTCACGATTACGCAAGAGCCCTTTTCGGTTCCCTTGCGGCTTCAATTGCCCTGCTGACGCTATAATACACTGAACTTAGTACTTCGGCAGGTGAAAGATTATCCGTGACGATATACTCTGGTACCACCATCGTATTAACCGACTCCATGAACTGGTTACGGAAGCCGTCAAAAGTCAGATGATCACTTTGCAAGATGGACCTTTCGAACTTCGTACAGTCCATCCCGGCATTAATGGCGGTTTTCGCCCGAGAGACCAATGTCATGTCGCTATCAGCATGCAAATAAAATGATGCTGTAGGCTTAGGTAGCATGGCCTGATATTCTTTTAGCACCGACTTGGGAACATAGGTAGAACGCGCATACTCTTTTGCCAATTCATAATATGGCTTAAAAGAGTCCAGAATCACATTTCCGCAATTTCCACTTCTCAGAACATAAAGATCTTCCTTCGTCAAACTATGACCATCCATGATCTTCCATCCTGCGCCTAATCGAGACTTCAGGCCTTTCGCCAATGTGGACTTTCCTACGTACGGCAGACCCTCTAAATAAATAAACATAACTTCCCCCTCCTGTTTCATTTTTTTGAGTAATAAAAACTAGTTACAACATATATTATAACACAAAATGTCAAGAAACACAAAAAACAGGCCTTAGCCTGAATTACTGGTGGACGATAGAGGATTTGAACCTCTGACCTCGTCTACGTCAAAGACGCGCTCTAGCCAACTGAGCTAATCGTCCAGCTAATTTATTATATGATATTTAAGCGAAGATTTCAACCATAATTTAACTAAAAGAAAAAGACCCCCATATGGAGGTCTTTTAGAATCAATCTTAGCGGCGGTAACCGGATTTCTTACCCTTCTTGAGGAAGACGACGGCGAGGAGAGAGAGGAAGGCGAAGACGGCAATGCCGGAAGCGAGGAAGTCTGAGGATGAAAGATTCATACCTGCGAAGACGGATCCACCAGTGTTAGGTACGGCTGGGGTTTTCTTACCACCATTCTTACCTGGAGTAGCTGGCTTGTCTTCTGGTTTAGCTGGTTCATCCTTGCCAGTGAACTTGAAGCTAGCAAGTTCTGGTTTTTCAAGGTCATCACCTGCACCGTTTAAGGCTACGACTTCGAGTGTGTAATCACCCTTGTCTAATTTATTATTAATTTCTTCTGAATTGAGTTCGATAGTGCCACCATTAGTCATTGCGACTGGATCAGTGATTTCGATTTCCTTATCACCAACCTTGTGACCAGCTTTATCTTTCAAAGTAACCTTAACTTTAGCAACACCACCAGCGTGGGCAATACGAAAACCAGTATAACCACGTGGGTTAGTCTGAGTCTTCTCGACTGCTACTGGTACATAGTTAAACTCTACAGTATCAGCAGTCTCAGCTTTGCCGTCGACGGTGACTTTAATGGAGACCTTACCGAAGACACCATTAGTGAGCTGTTGCATGTCGAGAGGGATTTTCTTCGAACCGCTATTAGCTGCACCAGCATTACTTACGTCAACAGTTTCGTTAGCGATAGTGGTGGTAGTACCATCTTTATCGGTGAGTTTAATTTCATATTCAATAGTTTTTGACTTAGTGAAATCAATATTG
>CAUUCV010000088.1:0-3646 GCA_963543745.1 uncultured Candidatus Saccharibacteria bacterium
TGTATTTTTTCCGCCTGATAATTTTCTGCCGACTGGGGCTTGTCTGGTGTCTTATTTGCAGCTTGTGTTTTTAAAGTTGTTCCGCTATTTTTTTGTGTAAATGTATGTTTTTTTCCGTTCGAAACTCTTTGAGAAACAGTCTTAGTTTGTGGCACTTTTCTAGCCTTCAAACCCTCAGCACGATGGCCCGTTGATTCATAATTTTCCAACTCTTCATCCGTTATAACCGAAACCACCTCAGCAATAATTTGCGCATCTGGTTTTAAGTTTCCATCGCGATCTCTTGCCGACACCTTACCTTCAATTTTTAGCACGGCATCGATCTTTAATTTATCGCCAATCTCTGTGTATAGATTTGGGAAAATTATTACCTCACCTTCGCCAGTTTTATCTTCCATTTTAACGAAAGCCATTTTTGTTCCACTTTTCGTGATAATTGTTCGAACATCAATCACTATCCCACCGACTGTCGCTTTTTGTCCATCCGTATTTGGCTGGACTTGCGAAAGGGGCTGCGTTTGTTCTTCGAAATATTTAACATAACGATCTAATGGGTGTGCAGACACATACAATCCTAGCAGTTCGCGCTCCCAAGTTAAGCGCTCTTTGTCTGTATGTTGTTTTGGCGCGGTTAAGAGCTCAACTGTTGATTCAACCCGCATATCGTCCGCACCTGCAAAACCAAATAAATCTGTTTGCCCAGAAAGAGCCTCTTTTTGACTTTTTGAACCATACTCTTGAATCCGCTCCAAGTTAAATAGTAAATCAGAGCGCGTACCGAATTCATCAAAAGCTCCCGTCATAATTAACGAATCCCAAGCCTTTTTATTGAATTGACGTGCATTCACACGTTTTGCAAAATCTAAAATTGAATTAAATTTTCCACCTGTTTTTCTAGCCTCCAAAACAGCATCGACAGCACCTGAACCAACAGCTTTAACAGCTAAAAGACCAAAACGAATTTTCTTTTCATGAGGCACAATAGCGAAATCTTTAAACGATTCATTTACGTCAGGTCCAAGAACCTGAATTCCCATCGAACGACATTCAGCAATTTCAATAGCTAATCGATCAGTGTCGTCAGAGTCTGCTGTCATTAAGGCCGCCATAAAAGCGTCTGGGTAGTGAGCTTTGATGTATGCTGTCCAGTATGCGATTAAAGCATAACAAGCGGCGTGCGATTTATTAAAACAATAGTTCGCAAACTCTTCAAGATGATCCCAAAAAGCTTCAACTTTTGCACGATCAGCATTAGAATGTTTAACCGCGCCCTCAATAAATTCACCCTTCATCTTCTTCATTAGGTCAATTTTTTTCTTACCCACAGCTTTTCGAAGAGTATCGGCCTGGCCACCAGTAAATCCACTAACTTCCTTTGAAATCTGCATGAATTGCTCCTGGTAAACAAGAATCCCATACGTATTTTTTAAAGCATTCTCCATGTGATCCTCATAATATGTCACAGGCTCTTCACCATGTTTTCGTGCAATAAATTTTGGAATTTCACTCATTGGACCTGGGCGATATAGGGCCACCATCGCAATAATATCTTCAAATTTCGAAGGCTTAAGCTCTCGAAGATACCGTTTCATCCCTGCAGATTCAAGCTGAAAAACTCCTGTAGAATCGCCTCGTGCCAATAACTCATAAGCCTTCTTATCGTTAAGATCTAATTTCGAAAGATCGATATCAACACCATAGGTTCGTTTTATAATTTTTTGGGCGGTAGAAATAATCGAAAGGTTTTTAAGACCCAAAAAGTCCATCTTCAATAGCCCTAGGTCCTCCACCTGACCCATTGGAACCTGGGTTGCCACAACCCCCTTTTGTGCCATTTCAAGCGGCAGATATTTTATTAAGTCATCTGGCGCAATCACCACTCCACAAGCATGAACACCATGGTTTCGAATAGTACCTTCGAGCTGCATCGCAAAGTCATAAACAGTCTTCGCAGTCGGATTAGTCTCATATTCACGCTTCAAATCTTGATCGTTCTCTAAAGATACTCGAAGCGGCGTATGCCTACCTTGTGTTGGATCTGGAACTAATTTCGCAAACCGGTCCGCCTCAGAATATGGAACCTCTAAAACTCGCGCAACATCGCGAACGGCGTTTTTAGCCATCATCTTACCAAAAGTCGCAATATTTGCCACGCGATCAATGCCGTATTTATCTGTACAATATTGAATAACTTCATTTCGTCGCGTATCTTGGATGTCAACGTCAATATCGGGCATAGAAATTCGATCAGGGTTTAAAAACCTCTCAAAAAGCAAATCATATTCAAGTGGATCAAGGTCAGTAATATGTAAGGCATAAGCAATAATTGAGCCTGCAGCAGAACCACGCCCCGGGCCAAAAACAATACCTTGTGATTTCCCCCAGTTGATGAAATCTTGGACAATCAAAAAGTACCCATTATAACCCATTCCATCAATCACTCCAAGTTCCATATCAACACGGTCTAGAACATCCTCTGGTAATTTTTTACGAATATCTGAAATTGACATTCTCTTAACTTCGTCAATAGGGATTTTACCGTATCTCTCCCCAAGCCCTCGAAAAACAAGCTTATCTAAATAAGCCTTTTCACTGTCCTCACCTTCAGGCAATGGGAATTTTGGAATTAAAATCTTCCCGAACTCAAATTCAAAGTTTACCTTCTCCGCAATACGTTTTGTATTTAAAATAATTTCCGGATCAATTTTTCCCCAACGCTCAATAATATCTTTAGGATTCGTAACAAAAAGATCAAACTCTTTCAAACTCATACGCTTCTCATCGTTCAAGTATGAACCCGTACCAACACAAAGCAAGATTTCGTGAGCATCTTGATCTTCATGAGTTAAATAGTGTGAATCACACGTTACAACCATTGGAATACCTAATTCATCATGAAGCTTAAACAAACCATCGTTAATCTCTCTTTGAACCTCCCAATGATTAGGGCAGTCCGGATGGCCATGATCTTGGAGTTCTAAATAAAAATCTTCACCATAAACAGACTGATACCACTTTGCAAGCTCCCTTGCACGCTCAAAATCCCCGGAACGAATTGACTCTGAAATTTCCGACCCAGCACACCCACTTAGGCAAACTATCCCCTCGGAATATTTCTCCATAATATCATGGTCTATGCGTGGTTTATAATATTGACCCTCCATCCATGCTTTTGATGTCAATGCACAAAGATTTTGCCATCCAGTTTGGTTTTTAGCTAATAATATTAAATGATATCGAGGTTTGTCATGCGCAGGATCTCGATCAAAACGAGTCCTTGCTGCAACATATGCCTCAATACCAAGAATAGGCTTAACACCTTTAGATTTAGCCTCTTTAAAAAACTCAATTGAACCCGACATGGTGCCATGATCTGTAATAGCAACAGCTTCCATTCCATTAGCCTTAACATTGTCAATCAAAGCATCAATTTTAGTTAGTCCATCAAGTAAAGAATGGTATGTGTGCGTATGTAAATGAACAAAATCGCTAGGCATAAGTTCTTCGAAAGTCTTAGTTGTATTTTTTATTTTTTCCTCCGTTTCCATATTTTCCATTATATCACACCCCTCCCCTTCTTTTCAATTCTCATAACGAAAAAACTCCACCGGTTAGGAGGAGTTTTTTATAATTCGGCACCGTGCTA
>CAUUCV010000089.1:0-3634 GCA_963543745.1 uncultured Candidatus Saccharibacteria bacterium
AATTCCTTTGAAGAATCAGGACAGGGAAGTGGTGCCCATCATTTTGCCAAACTACGGTCGTCCGGCCAATATTACGCCATCCAAAAAATAAATCTCCCATTCCGCCGCGCATTTCGCTTGTGCTATAATATATGATATAAGGAAATTCATGGATCAAGATCTTCATCAAAATCAAAACAACCAAAAACCCCAAACTATCGGTGGTGTGACTTTTTCTGCTGGCCTTTCACATCCGGTGACTCCTCAGGTCAGTCCAGGTTCTAATCAGCCAAGTTTCGCCAAGCCAGCTTCTGAGCAGTCGAATACCACCGCTCCTCAGCCTCCTATCCCTAGTCCAGCTGATCTCTTTAATAATAATTCTGCTGCTTTTTCTACTCCTCAGTCTACTCCAGTGTCTACCCCAGCTACTGAAACCCCAGATAATGCCTATCAATCAAATAATTACACTTCACCAGCCGCTTCTGCTGAGCAAATTTTTGCTGCCGACACTACAAATAATTTTTATGCCAATGATAATTCCAATCCTTTTGGTGAAAATGGTTTCACTCAGGCTGCCCGTAGTGGCAACCCGAACTCTAATCAGAGTATGATTGATCAATCCATTCAAAATGCCGCCATGCTAAATCAAGCTACCGAAGCTCAGAAAAATCCAGGTCAAGAAGTAAATAACGGTCCCGAAATTGTTTATAATCAGCTCAACGTTCCAGTTGCTTCGCCAACTCATTTTGAAGAAAAATTCACCGTCGTCGACCCAAATGCCGCCGCAGACAAATCTGCCGAGGCTGCCAAGGCTGAAAAAGAAGCCAAAGAAAAAGATCCGCGCACTATCGCCATGAAAGCTCTGAAGAAAATGACTACCATGGCCATGGTTTTTGGTATTCTCAGCGTGCTCTTCCTCGTTTTAAGCTTAATCGGTTTGGTTTACGGTATTTCTCAAGGTGATAAAATTACTACCGCGAATAACACCATTAAGAATCAAGCTCAAATTATCGCCGCCGTCGAGGAATCTTCTGGTGTCGCGAAAATTTCTGCCCCAGCCGACGTGCCAGTTTACAAAACCACTCTCGGTTACATTTATCTTTCTGATTGGAATATTAAATTAAAGATTCCAGATAATATTTCCACCATGAGCTATGTCTTAAACACTTACGAATATCGCAATTCAATTTGTTTCAATGGTATTCAAAAAGGTGTCCAGGCCAAGCAGGAATTTGCCGATCCAGCCAAGAACTTGGGTAAACAAGGCTGCCTCGTGCGTGTGCCAGTTTCCGAAGGTGATTTCGAAGCTTCCACCGGCAAACGTTTCGGCACCAAAGTTACGACTTATAAGGATTATAATTTCTTCTACATCGACCCGACCGTCAGTAGTAAAGATGGTGCTGAGCTCGGTCTCGAAACTGCCTCCAATCAAATCATTCGTAATATGATTTTTGCCCTCGAAACCTACGAATAAGAGCGGTCTTTATGATAAAATCAAGACAGGGGGATTTTGATTTATTAAATAATTTTGTTAATTTTGTAAAACTGCCGGTATGATGAAGATATTGGCGTCGACAAATAGAAAGTGAAGTCAAATGTTTATTCCGATAGCACTCAGTATTATTGCTGGTATTGTTTGTGGTTCCGGTTTTGTCCTGGTCTATAACAAAAAGAATGAATCTGGTGGCAAAGCTAAGGCCGAAGATCTCATTCGCAAGGCTAAAAACGAGGCTGCCGACATCGTTCTTAAAGCTAAGAAAGAAGCTGGCAGTATTGCCGATAAATCTCAGCAAGAAGAGGAGGCTCGTCGCAAAGATTGGCGCCAAACCGAAAAGCGTCTCTCTGAGCGTGAAACCTCACTCGATAATCGTTTCGATCAATTAGAAAAACGTTCGGAAAAATTAACCAACAAAGAACGTGAAATTGATGATTTGAAACTTGAAATTCATCAAATTCGCGACAAGCAGCAAGAAAAGTTGGAAAAAATTGCTGGCCTCACCAAGATTGATGCTAAAGATAAGCTGATTAAGATGACCGAAAAAGATATCAAGGACGATCTCGTCGGTTTGATTACCAAGGAGCAAAAAGAACTTCGTCGCGATATCGACGAAACTGCTCAGGCCCTACTAGTTACCGCTATGGAACGCATGTCTTCTGAGGTTACCGCTGACCGTACCGTTACTGCTTTGAAATTGCCAGATGATGAAATGAAAGGTCGCATCATCGGTAAGGAAGGTCGTAATATTCAGGCTCTTCAGCGTGCTACCGGTGTCGACATTATGGTTGACGATACTCCAGGTATGGTGGTGCTTTCTTCCTTTGATCCGATTCGCCGCCAAGTCGCACGATATGCCTTAGAACGTTTGATGAAAGATGGTCGTATTAATCCATCCAGCATCGAAGATGCCGTCGCTAAGGCTGAACGCGAAATTGAAAAAGAAGTTGTGCGTGCCGGTGAAGACGCTGCCCGTGAAGTCGGCGTGATTGGTATTCCGCACGAAATTTTACACTTGCTTGGTGAGCTCAAATTCCGTACTTCCTATGGTCAAAATGTTTTACTTCACTCGATTGAAATGGCACACATGGCCGGTATGATCGCCGAAGAAATCGGTGCTGATGTGCGTGTGGCTAAGACTGCTACCTTACTTCACGATGTCGGTAAAGCCGTCACTCATAAGATTGAAGGTAAGCACGCCGAAATTGGTGCTGAACTTGCCAAAAAATATGGTATCTCCGATCAAATTACTCACGCTATCGCCGCTCATCATAACGATATTGAGCCAACTACCGTCGAAGCTATTATCGTGAAGATTGTTGATGCAATTTCCGCTGCTCGCCCAGGTGCCCGCAATATTTCCGCCGAGAATTTCGCTGAGCGCATGAAAGAGCTAGAAAATATTGCTACTGGCTTTAATGGTATCGATAAGGCTTATGCCATTTCTGCCGGTCGTGAAATTCGCGTGATTGTCGAACCAAAGCAAATCGATGATCTCACCGCCTTGAAATTAGCTCGTGACATTGCCGAAAAAATCGAAGCTACCATGAGCTACCCAGGTGTGATTAAAGTTAATGTGATTCGTGAAACTCGCGCCATCGAATACGCCAAGTAATTTTTCCTCACTATAAAAACAAAAAAATAACCCACTTATCAGGGTTATTTTTTATTTGCCATAAGCACTTTTATATGATATTATGCGAATAACGGGGAAGAAAATCAAAACTGTAAAATAAAAAGGAAAATATGGCACAAACAAAAATATCAAAGCCGCAATCTAGCAGCGATAAAAAGCTCTATATTGCCGTAATTGTCTGCATTGTTTTAGTGATTGCAAGCTTTGTTGCTAATATATTATTAATAAAATACGCATTTGATGCACTAGACACTGATTATCATAGATATGTAGAACAGACTCAATCTTATCTCCGCGAGGTTAATCTTCGTGTTCAAAATGATCCTAAAAATGAAAAAGAAATAGAAAAACTTAACGATATAAATACGAATCATCGTGGATTAAGGTAGAAATATGACGCAAGTAAAAACATCAAAATTTAAAACTAATAGCAATAGTAAGCTCTTTGTTGCTGTAGCAACTTGTATTGTTTTAGTTGTTGCTGGCTTCATTGGTAGCTACATTATGTTGAGGGAATCATACGT
>CAUUCV010000090.1:0-3537 GCA_963543745.1 uncultured Candidatus Saccharibacteria bacterium
CATTGTTTATTCTCTTTTCCTCAACCTACTAAGATGATTCAGTTCGGTTGGTTCCCGTCTAATTACCCTATGTGTTCAGGTAATTGCAATACGACATGACTCGTATTAGGTTGCCCCATTCGGAAATTCCTGGATCAAAGCTTGCTCTCAGCTCCCCAAGACTTATCGCAGAGTTCTACGTCCTTCATCGGTATTGATTGTCAAGGCATCCACTATTAGTGCCCTTATTTACCTTTTTATGCATTGACTTAACTAGTAATCGAAGATTGATTACTAATTCACGTATATACTTCCGAAACCAAGAAGGGATTTCTTTCATATATACAAATGCAAGTCTTTATTTAATTTTCATCGTTGTCCAAATTGTTAATTCAACGTGCGATTTAAATAAATCCTATATATTAAGAATTCTCGCAGTTTCCCTTTTTCGCAGTGGTCATTTCTGACTTGCTGAACTTAGTATTTATCTTATATCAAATTTTTAATTTATGCAAGTCTTTTTTCGGACTTTTTTGAAGATTTTTGAGTTTTTCTGGTTTTTCCCTGATTTTTAGTGGTTTTCTAAGTATTTTTCGAGTTTTTGATGTAATTTTTCGGTATTTTTAGCCAGCAAGGCAAGGCGATTTTCAATTTCATATATGCCGATCTTAATAATACGAAACAAAGCAGGGTCATTTTCGAAACGTTTGGCAAATTCCTGGAATAAGGCAAAATCGGATTGATTGCGAATAAAACGCGCCATAATCTTCGGGTAGATATCAAGCGATTTACCATCAACGGCATTTTTAAGATAATCCCAGTTTTGATAAATCCAATCGAAAGTAGCTTTTCTAGTCGAATGATTAGCTAGTAGATCACGCACGTAGCCGCTATGGTCCTGCAAGCGAATAACTTTAGTATCTGAAAGCATATCTAATAAAGTCTGAAGATGCTCCTCGCGTTTGGCATCCGTAATAATATCTAGGAGCAAGGATTTAATAGTAGGCGACGAGGTCTTAACGTAAAGACTTAGATATTCCTTAAAACGAGCCTCTTTGGTGTTTTTAAATTCAGCCTCTAAATACGGTAGTAACAATTCTGGTGAAACGGCGGCAAAATTTAGAGCATCGGTTATATATATATTATATTGTTCAGTTAGATGAAGAATAGTCGGCTGATCATCCGCATAAACCGCAAGGCTCAAGATAGATTCACGAAGCTTTTTATCATCATCAGTATCTTCGGTTTTTTCAGAAACACCAAGACGCGCGATTTGGGCAGAAATCAGCTCTCTAATATAACTCTTCAAATTAGCTTCAGCCGAAGTATCAGCCGGACACTAGATTTTAAGCTCGCCGAGAATCGACATAATAATGGACCAAATCGCAAAGCTGGTTTCATTGCGGAAGTGCATGAGTAAATCTAGACTGGCCGGCAAATCACCGCGAGGAGTACGCAAAAGAAGACTCTGATCAATCAAAAGACGGAGTTGCTGCTCCTGACTTAACTCAGAGAAATGCGCGAGCTTAGCCTGAAGTTCCTCGGAAGTAAGACCGATAACGTAGTGCCCGGTCATATCATCGGAGACCTGAACCAACGGCCAAGATTCTTGATTACTTCGGCCGTCTAGATAGAAACGTTCTTGTTTTTCTCCCTCAATGATCGGAAAGCCAGGACGCGTGTTCCATTGGTTCATAAAATCTGAAACATTAAATTCAGCATAAGGTTGCAAGGCGGCCCAGAGATCATCGCCAGTAGTGTTTTGATATTGGTGCTTTTTAAAATAATCACGCAAACCCTTCAAGAAATTCCGTTCACCCATCAGGCGCATTAACATGAACATCAAGTGTGATCCCTTGGCATAGACAATGGCTGGATCAAAGAGAGTTTCGATCTCGGAAGGATGATTAACCGCCTGCTTGACGGCCTGAATATCTGGTGAAGTATCACGAGTCAGCGCATAATAACAATCAGAAACGAAAAATTCTTGCCAAACTTTCCACTCTGGACGAATCGCATCAAGACAATAATATTCCATCATATTGGCGAAGCTTTCATTTAGCCAGAGATCATCCCACCAGGCCATAGTCACGAGATTACCGAACCACTGATGCGATAATTCATGGGTAATCACCGTGGCGATTTGAATTTTATCAGACAAAGTGGCAGTTTTATCCATCAGGAGGCAGGATTCACGATAAGTTACTAGGCCCCAGTTCTCCATCGCACCGGCATCAAAATCTGGCACTGCTACCTGATCAAGTTTCGGCAAAGGGTATGGTACACCAAAAGCTTGGTCGTAAAAATCCAGGGCTTCCCCGGCGATTTGATTCGGCTCAATCAGAGACTCCTTGGCTTGATTAAGTGGGGCGTAGGTAGTAATCGTGACGCTGTGCTGATTTTTCGTGGTAACACTTTGGAAATGGCCGAGACAGAGCGCCAAAAGATAGGTTGACATACGTGGCGTAGTTTCGAATTCCACAATCTTACGCGTCACCTCAGTATTAAGATCCATAGCGTTTGGATCAGTTTTCGGATTAAGCTCACTATTAACCGAAGTATAAGTGAGGGTGCGCTCGGTCTTGATCGGCATATTACTGAGAATCGTGTCGGTCGAATCAGTATCGATTACCTTGAGAGAAAACTTCGCCTTAGCGGCTGGTTCATCGATACAGGGGAACATCATGCGCGCATAGTGCGATTCAAATTGAGTAGAAACAATCCGCTCAGTCTTCCCTTCATGTTCATAGGTCGAAAGATAAAGCCCGGTCATGCCGTGCGAAAGTTGCAAGGAATAACGGGCTTCGATAATAATTTCGGCATCTGAGGCCTTCGAAGTAAAGCTAATAGTTTCCGCTGCAGTTTCTTCTGCAAAAGTCACTGGGCGCTGATTGATAGTCAGTTGATTAATTTTGAGATTTTTGGCGTGGAGTTTAACGGTGGAACTTTTGGCAGTACCCTGAATCTTCACTCGACCCTGAACCTGCTCGGTGTCTTTATTGATTCTTAATTCAATTTCGTATAATTCTGGTGTAAAGTATTTGGCTAATTGTTCCACCCTGTTCTCCTTAATCTAAAATTGCTTTAATGCGACGAATGCCAGCGGCTGAGGATTCTTCTTTTTTGATCTTGAAATGACCAAGTACCCCAGTATGTTCGACGTGAGGGCCACCACAAAGTTCACGCGAGACAGGATTTTCTGCGGCGCCGATAGTATAAACTTTGACCACATCACCATATTTTTCCCAGAAGCTACCGTGAGCTTTTAAGACGTCACGAGCGTAAGCCTTGTCATATTCAGCGAACGAAACTGGATAATCTTCCTCTATCCATTGATTAACCTGGTCTTCGATTTGTTTCTTCTCTTCATCGGTGAGTTTGCGATCGAGATTAAAGTCAAAACGTAAACGCTCAGAGGTAATATTAGAACCAGCTTGAGCGATATTTGGATCGACGATTTTCTGAAGCGCAGCTAAAAGTAGGTGGGTCGCGGTGTGATATTTGACCGAGGCTTCACCGTGGTCTTCGAGACCACCCTTGAACATACCTTTACTAGCA
>CAUUCV010000091.1:0-3482 GCA_963543745.1 uncultured Candidatus Saccharibacteria bacterium
CGTAACAAGGTATCCGTACCGGAAGGTGCGGATGGATTACCTCCTTTCTAGGGAGTAACGATGCCAGTCTGTCGAGCAATCACAGATTGAGCTAGGTCGGTCTCGTAAATATGCCGAGCTTACATATTTACAATAGTCCTCTCGAGGACGAGATAGAAGTTCAACCTTTCTCTACGATAAACCGATTGATGAATTGCACAATCAAGTTGTTAAACGAAAAAGTCCCTCTATGAGGGGCTTTTTATATGGTAGATTTAATTAAAATCTGATATTTTGATAGAGTTGTGATTATAAAAAATAGCCAATAATTTTTGGCTATTTATGCTCTTTACTGATGCTTATTATAGTCCGCCGCCAAAAAGGGAGTTTAGCAGCCAGTTTAGTGGAATAGTATGCAGGCTGAGCATAATAGCAAATCCTACACCGCAAGCTATGAGCCCCCAGAATTTGAATCGTTCGTAACTACTAACACCGCTACCTAGATTGTCCGCTAGTTTTTGGTGAAAAACGACGACGATTCCGCCAGCAATTAAGACTAAAATCCCAAAAAATAATGAGCCAAAACTAAATTGATATAACATATTATTAATTATACACTTGTCAGAATTAAAAAGATACTGTACAATTAAAAAGTCTTGGCAATTTATGGGGACATAGCTCAGTTGGCTAGAGCACCTGCTTTGCAAGCAGGGGGTCCAGGGTTCGAGTCCCTGTATCTCCACCAAAGAAAGTTTTTGAATCTTTTTTCGAAAATTCTCTTTGGCAAAAGCCGAATATGGGCGATTAGCTCAGCTGGTTAGAGCGCGTCACTGATAATGACGAGGTCGGAGGTTCAAGTCCCTCATCGCCCACCATATTTTTTAATATGGGCGCTTAGCTCAGTTGGCTAGAGCATCTCGTTTACACCGAGAGGGTCGGGGGTTCGAGTCCCTCAGCGCCCACCAATCATAGATAGTCAGGATTGTCGCCGAGTAGGCGATTTTTTGTTTACAAGTAACATTACTTAATAAAGCATAGATAGTTATACTCTTAGAATATGTATAAGCATATTATTAAGCCGATATTATTTTTATTAACACCAGACTAAAAATGGATAGGATTTGTGATTTACCCTCTTTTATAGTTACAGGAGCTTCGGCGTCTGGTAAAACTACGCTTATAGAACAGGCTGTTGCCGACGGCTATTCGCATATATCCACACATACGACAAGATTACCTCGGTCAGGTGAGGTGCCGGGTGTTCACAGTGTTTTTCTCAGAGAAGAGCGGTTTGAGAGCAACTTTCGTGAAGGATTATATATAGAGGACTCTTTGGAATTTGCCTATATGCCAGGAATTGGTATATACTATGGCTATCCGTGTGAACAAATGGATTTATTGAAGAAGAACGGTTTTTGCTCTTCTCCGGTATCAACCCAAATTGTAAGAAGAGTATTTTATATGTGCGGTTGCGATGTAAATTGGGTTCATCTAGAATGTGACGATAAAGATAGCTGCAGTAAGCTTGTATCATAAAGTAAAACAACTAAGGAGAGGGTGATGAGCGAAGTTTATGAAAACCAAAAAAACATTAAGACAATTGAGATCTCAGATTGAAGACCTGAAGCCAGTTGATGGTGAAAAATTTTATTTTATAAATAGTTATCCACACTCTGATATGGGAAAGGGTACTCTGATAGCTCAGTTGCTAAATATTGTTGAAGGTTCTGACGCTATGAAATTTGACGGACTCCTCAATACTGACGATGGTATTCATGCTCGGTCGGACATAGATGATTTTGCGGTTTATTCACAGTTCAATCCTGATAAGAAATGGTCAACAGAGCATTATCTCATTGGAGGTAATTTATGGCGTGACTTCTTAAACGAGTTTGGGGCTGCCGAGAACCATCTTCAAATAAATCCTCACCTCTCTGTGTATCTTGAGCTGCGTATTCTTCGTATCTGGAATCAAGTAGGTCGACCGAAACATTTCTTTATAGAAATGGGAGGTACATTGTTAGATCCAGAGGTTTGTCCTATTTTTGTCCCGTTGTTGCAAAGATGGAGTGAACGCACGCCGAATAACATTAGGATAGTGCTGCTGTCCGAGCTGGCTTATAATGGCATCCATATAAAAACGAAAACTATTCAGGATGCAGTAAAAATGCTGCGAAGCCAGCAACTTAATCCGTGGCTAGTTGTAGCTAGGGATGTAAAGGATATTGAAGACGTTAAATTTGACGATAGATTGGAATTTGAAAGGATTATTTCGAACAAGATCTTTGATTCAACTGGGGCACGTCTCCTGAGGGTGATTTCTGTACCATTCTTTAATGATTTGACAAAGTATACAAAATATATGAAAGAGCGCTTTTTGCCTTTGATTGCGCCGGTTGATAATAAAGATATACTTATTGCTACGGGAAATACCTCAAAATTTGATGATTTTAGGATATATATAGGCGATAAATATAGTATTCGTATGCCGCAGACTACTGAGAAGATTCAAATACCAGAAGGAGTCACATCAATAGAGGATAATGCAATAGCAAAGGCAAGAGCCTATTCGGTTAAAACTGGCCAAATAGCCATAGGGGACGATACGGGCTTTTTTATCAAAGAGTTGTATGGTGAGCCTGGTGTTGCCCTGCGCAGATGGGGTGGTGAATTGTCAGAGGAGGTATCTCAAGAGGAGTTCTGGAGATTTTTTCAGAAGAAGACAGAAAACCTCAAGAACTACGATGCGTACTTTGATCAGTGCATAGCCATCGTTACTCCATCAGGTGATTACAAAGTTATTCACAATAAGACAGAAGGGTATCTGAACAGGGAGAAATTGAAACTTCCGTACAACGGTAGCGCTTACCCAATTGGGGTTGCTTTTGAAGCCTCGGTGAGGGCAAAAACCTGGGATGAAATGACTGATAAAGAAAAGCGTGAATTTGACTCATGGATAATTGTAGAGTTGAAGAAATTTATAGACCGTGAATTATCAAAATAATAACTATCGCGTAATAGTTGATCTTAACGCTATAGTTCATAATGTTAAGAACATCGAAAAATCATACAATGTTAAGGTAATGGGGGTTATAAAGGCTAATGCTTACGGACATGGTACCGTCCCTGTGGCACGAGCCTTTATTAAGGCTGGAGTTTCGTATTTAGGAATTGCAAAGCCTTCGGATGCGGTTGCTATACGTAGGACGGGTGTAAACAAATCGGTCGGTATACTTTCTTGGTTAATTTCTCCTAATACAAATTTAAAAGATCTTATAGATAATGACATAGACATATCAGTAGGGAGTTTCTTTACCTTAGATAGAATTATATCTATAGCTAACGGGTGTGATAAGTCGGTGCGAATTCAGGTTAAATTAGAAGTTCAGAGCGGAAGAGATGGGTTTTGCCTTGATGACGAAGGAGAATTAAAAAGCAGACTTAGATCGGCAAGAGCTATGAAAAACGTACGGAGTTTGTTTTAGAAGTCTGCATTTAAGGTA
>CAUUCV010000092.1:0-3458 GCA_963543745.1 uncultured Candidatus Saccharibacteria bacterium
AATTATGGGGGCGAGATGGTGGAATCAGTGAAGCTTGCGGATGGTAAAGTGAAGATGAGTTTTGCGCCGGGGCTGAGTAAGTTCGAAGGTGGGACGCTAAATATGGGGGCGATTTGTGGGCTTTCTGCAACGGAGAAATTTTGGTTGGAACACTCGGAAATTTACGGGACAGAAAAGATATTAACCGAGAAAATCCGGGAAGAGTTAGAGAAAGAAGAAAATATCGAATTATATTTTGCGGAGAATGGCATTATTAGCTTTAATGTGAAGGGAGTGCATGCACATGATGCGGCACAGATTTTGGCAGATTTCGGTGTGATGGTGCGGGCGGGAATGATGTGTGTGGAACCGTTTTTAACAGAGAAGAAAATTGGAGCGGTGGTGCGAGCAAGTTTGGCTTTTTATAATACAAATATAGATGTTAAATATTTTTTGGCGTGCCTTAGGAGAGTACGCGGAGTGATGGGGCTGGAGTAATTGTTAGTGGGATGGGATTGGAGTAATTGTTGGTGGTGGAGAGTGTTGGTGGAAACGAATGAGATTTGGCAAAATTGGAGAATAAATTAATGCGAGAAATTCAGAGTAAATATAGGGAAGAATTACTGGAGCGGAATTTAAATCCGTTGAATTTTGAGCGAAAAATAGAGGCGAATTTGACCAAAACTTTGGTAAACCATAGCTGTGGGGATGAACTAACGGTGAGCCTGAAAATTGAGAACGGAAAAATTTTGGAGGGAAGTTTTTCGGGAGTGGGTTGTGCGATTTCGAAGGTTTCAGCGGATATGATGATTGATGCGATTAGGGGGAAAACTCTGGAAGAGGCGCGGGAGCTGATGCAGGGGTTCTTTGATTTGGTGATGGGAATTTCAAGTGAAAAAGCGCAGAAAATTAGGGGTGAGTTAGAAGTTTTTTCGATGATCCAAAATATGCCAGCGAGGGTAAAATGTGCGAAATTGGCTTGGCGGATTTTAGAAGAGGGGGAAGAAGGATGATTTTAGTTCGGGGTAAATGATTACGCCTAGAATAACGTTTGTGACTGGGGAGTAATGATTGTGGGCGGAATAACGCTTGTGGTTGATAGAAAAAAGCGTTATAATGGGGGAAATTAGGAGATAATATGATTCGGGTGGATGAAAATTTTTTGAGAGAAACGGGACTAGGTGATCTTGACGAGATGCAAAGAGCCGCTTTTATCGAAGAAGCACAGAGACTGCTAGAAAACCGTATCGGTGAAAAATTGAGTGAAGGCTTGAGTTTGGAGCAACTCGAAGAATTCGACGGTATTATGAAGAAAGATAAAAATGTGATGATTAAAGCCTTGGCGAAGCTAGGTGATTATCGCATCGATGAAGTTTATCAAAATCTTTTGAAACGCTACGGTGTAACAGAGGGGACAGTAGATATTTTAAGTGAATATTTGAGTGTAAAATGGATTCAAACTAATCGTCCAAATTACGCGGAAGTTTCTCGTCAAGTGTTTGAGGAATTGAAACAAGAAGTACGCGCTTCAAGTGAAGAAATTCGTAAATCGATGACTTTATAGATTAAAAATACTTTGAACACAAAATTTAAATCCCTCGGAAGAGGGATTTTTGATGGTAAAGTGGCGCAGAGTGGAGGATTGTTTAGTTTTTTTGAGCTCTGGATTTTGGAAGCTTAGGGAGGCAGCGGACTATTTTAGGTAGCCGTTGATAAAGGATTTGGCGTCCATAGGTCTCTTGCTGGCTGGCTGAAGCTGATCGATAATGAGGAAATTGCCATCTTGGCAGGGGAATGAAAGGGGGTTATTAGATTTTTCGGTTTCGACGTGGGCTTTTAAAATAATACATTCTAAGCCATGAATTTGAAGCTTACTTTTCGGAAAGCCTTGGAAGGCACGAATGCGATTGAGAGCCGCTGTGGCGCTAAGTTCGGATAAAGATAGGTTCGAGTCGGTCTTATCGAATTTAGTGGTGAAGGTGGCCTTCTCATTGTCTTGTAGGGTAGGTTTTGGTAGGGAGTCTAGGTGTTCAATGAGCCAATTAGCGCCAATGGTGGCGAGTTTCTGGTAGATTTCAGATTTTTCGGGTAGGCTGGATGAGAACTCAGAGGCCTTAACGGTGGTTTGATAGTAAATTGGTCCAGCATCCATAGCTTTAACCAGCTTCATAATAGAGACAGAAAAATCTTGATCGCCGTTCAAAATAGCAGACTCAATAGGTGAGGCTCCACGATAGAGGGGAAGGAGAGAGGGGTGGAGATTAAGAATACCCTCTGGCTCAAAAAGTTCGAGTAAGTCGGACTTGATTAGAACACCGAAACTAGCGAGGATGCCTTTAATTTCAGGATTTTCTTGCCTTAAGCGGGCAACTTTTACTAAATCCTCCTTAGTTTTAGCATGGAAAACTAATTCTAGATTTTTAGCGGTAAGAAGTTGATTTAATGTGGCTTCTGCCAGAGGTCCGTTGCCAAAAAAGATAAATTTTGTACTCATTTTTTACCTCGAATAAATTATGTGTTCAATAGAAAAAGGCTAGTCTTCGTCTGGAAAGAGCTGTTTATTATTTTTAATACGAGTTTCGTAATCGACTGGCTGTAGGTCGCCATTCTTGTCGAGTTCGAAGAAGGCATCGGTCTTATCTTTGATGCGATCAATGAAGAGAATACCGTCGAGGTGATCAATTTCGTGAGCGAGAGTGCGGGCGAGTTCATCGGTGGCTTTAATGCGTACTTCAGTGCCGTCTTCGAGTTTAGCTTTGACGCGAATTTTCGAGTAGCGTGGGACCTTACCATAAATAAAGGGAACAGAGAGGCAGCCTTCGAAATCTTCGATAATTTTACCTTCTTGTTTGATAATTTCTGGGTCCACTAGGGTCGTGAAGGAAGTATTCGCTTTGTCGTCCATGCTGTCGCGGATAATAATGAGGCGTTTGTTAATGCCGAGCTGAGGGGCAGCCATAGCGGCAGAGAGCTCGTGAGGATGAGATTTTTCCCATTCGAGGCTGGCGTCGACCATTGCCTGGATCATATCTTTAATTTCATCAGTAACATAGTTGACCTTCTGAGACTTTTGACGAAGTCTTGGGTCAGGAGATTCAATAATTTTCATATTTTAATATTATAACCGATTTTGGGTTTTTATAAAGCTTAAGCAATATATAGTGAGGAGTTGAGACATTTTTTTGATGCTGTTGGAATAATTTTAAGGTTAATTTGTCGGGATTTTGGGGCGTTTCAAGGGCTATTTATGGATATCTCAGAGTTAACTTTTAATCTGGTGCGGTAGAGATAGACTAGGGGTTTGCTAGGGAGAGAGGTTTTCTAAAAATTGGAAGTCTTATAATGAAGCTAAATAATCACAATTAATTAAAGGAAAGGACAAAAAAGAAAAACGAAATAGACGCCAAAAGGCAAGGCTTGGATGGAGGAAGAAAGAATTATATTAAACTCCCATACTATAATTAGAACTATCTCTCAAC
>CAUUCV010000093.1:0-3398 GCA_963543745.1 uncultured Candidatus Saccharibacteria bacterium
TGGCATAATTCTGGTAACGACCGATGATGGTTTTGCCGAAGGAGTGATAGGTCATGATGTTCAATTCATCAGCGGAGTTACCGATCACGGTGCGTAGACGGTCGCGCATGTTGGTGGCGGCGGCGTCAGTAAAAGTGAGACAAAGGATGTTGCTTGGATTGGTTTGGGTGACGTTCAATATGTGAGCGACGCGCTGAGAAATAATTTGCGTCTTACCGGTACCTGGGCCAGCCAAAACCAGAAGTGGCCCGCCTAGATATTCAATGGCGGCTTGTTGTTCTTTATTTGGTCTCATCCTTGTTCTCCTTTTTGGCCTTTGGCGATAGATTACGTTTGGTTTGAATGGATTCTTTTAAGAAGATTATACCAGTAATTATCTGCCAAGTGGTAATAGGATAAACCGTGAGACGTTCGTAGATGGCGGCTACTTCAGTTAGATTGTTCGTGATGGCGTATTGAAGAAGAAATGCAAAACTAATACCAATAATTGAAAGTAAGATAGCGGTTAGACGATAACTTTTATGGTTCGGTTTTAGAAAGATTCCGGTGAGAAGCAGGGTAAGATTACCCATGAGGAATGATAATCTGGCGCCAATGCCATGTAACGAATCTTGATTGGGTACGCCACCTTGAAAAAGTCCGACTAAGAGGCTACCAATACTGAATAGTGCGGCCACCATCATTAAACTGCAGGCTAATTTGGTGTTTCTATCTTTAAATTTTGGATATAGTAATAAGGCATAACTAATAGAAAAACCAAAAGCGGTGACGATGAAACCTAGATTCATTACTATAGCAAGGGGTGAAAAATTGTTTGGTACGCCATCGGCGATTTGTCCAGGATACACTCCCAGCGCACTGATGAATTGCTTAGAGTAGACATACCCTAGATCTTGATTGGTGCCAAGAGCTGCAATAAATTCGGTAATAAGGTAAATGGCGGCATTGAGAATAAATCCAATAGCGCCATATTTTACTAGGCGGCTACGCATTCGTCGATAAGTGATTGGAGTAGATTTAGTCTTTTTGGAATTGTTTGGGGGATAATTTTGCATATTTTCCTTTTGACTAGAGAGCTGTTATAAAAGCGAGAAATCCTAGAATAACACCAAAAGCATTTGGAATAATTAGAATGTAATCTTTTTTCGGCTCTTTAGTCCAGCCATAAATTACCCAAATTAGGCACGAGAAAGCGGCCATAGCTGGCTGCCAAGGTTGACCTTTGGATCCACTGATGTTTGCAATAATCTGTGGAATATAAGCAATGAAAACAAAGATACCAATAAAGGCTCCGATTGACCCCACAATAGTATTGATTTTATTTTTAATATTATTCGACTTCATAAAATAGCCTCCTTTTTAAATTAAACATAAACGATAATAAAGGAATATCGTGAAAACTGTCAAGTAATAATTTTATTTGCGCTCTAGCAAGACTAAGCATTCAATGTGTGGTGTGTGTGGGAAGAAATTGTAGCCAGTAACACTCTTGATCTCATAGTGATTTAACAGGCCATCAAGGTCGCGCACTTGGGTGATAGGATTGCAGGATAGGTAGACAAGTTTTTCTGGAAGCTTTTGATTGATCGTGTCAATAAGTTTAGAGTCGCAGCCAGAGCGTGGTGGATCAACGATGACGGTTGAGTCATGGGTGATATGATTGTAGATGGTCTCAGATTTGGCAAGTATGCCAGTGATACTTAAATTGCCAGTGCTAGATTTTACGGTTTCAATATTGTTTAATAATTCGCCATGAGCAAATTTATCAACTTCAACAAGGGTAAGATTTTTATCTCCGGCAACAGTTAATCCGATGGTGCCAACGCCGGAGTAAAGGTCAACGACTTTGTTTTGGTCTTTGATAAAATCTTTAATTTTTCGTAAAACTTTTTCATATTCTGGAAGATTGATCTGGAAAAATCCGTTCGGAGAATAAGAAAATTCGTACCCCAAGATTTTATCTGTCAGATTTTCAAAGATAGGATGGGGTTGATAATTTTTATAAAGACCACCGCTAACTTCGCCCTGACGGTTGCAACGAAGAAGAAGAGACTGATATTTTCTGGAATCTTCTTGTTTAGCATTTAACTCATTGATAATTTCCATGGCGCGATGATAAATGGCTGGATTTTCGAGTGAAGAAGTGAGGATGGGGATTTTATGATGTGAACCACGACGGTGAATAGCCGGATGAATTTTAGCGGTTTCATGATCGTAGTAAAGTGAATATTCCATCTTATTGCGATAAAAATATTCATTATCACTTGGCTCAAAGGCTATTTTTGGTGCATCTAGCTTAGAAAAAAGTTCTTCGATAATTTGTTTTTTGACTAAATTCTCGTAGCTGATATCTAGAATTTGCCAAGGTGAATTAGAAAGATAGTGTTCGTCACGCGGCAATACGCGGTGTGGATTAGGGTTTTCAATTTTCAGAGCTACGGCTTCGGTGAGATGGGATTTTTGTTTTAAAACCTGGTATTCGGTGATTTTTTCTCCTGGCATGGCGTTCCATAGGAAGATTTTTTTGCCATCTGAATTGGTCGCAATTCCCTGTCCGGTTGTGGCGAAATTAATAATTTCCAGTGGAGTTTCTGGGGTGATAATTGGATTTTTCTGCTTCATCTTAATATCTAGCATAAAGTAAATATAAAATTTCGCAAGTTTTTAAATATTAGGATTGATAAAATTTCGAGAGTTTATATCTGGTGGTTTGGTGTTTTTAAATTTTTTGATAACTTGCTTATGCTTTTTATGTGGCTTTTTAACAACTTGCTTATGCTTAAGATTTTTTAATCTGTAATTCTTTGTTTTATTCAAAAAATGCTTGCCAAAAAATGAAAGTTTTTTTATGTTGAGCTTGGAGGTTGTAAATGAAAATACGTATAGAAAATTTATTTATAGCAAGTCTGATTCTAATTGCGGCTGGACGAGTTTTCTGTCGGTCTCCTGATTTATTTATTGCCGGTAATGAACCCAAGACGAATTTTATAAGAGCAAGAAACGAAAAGGTGCATACACAGCGAAAATTCGTCGCTTTGTTAAAGGAGAGGCTTTTAAAATATTCCGAGCATGACGAACTGGCCCTTGGTATTAGCTATTTAACTGGAAACAAGGATGAATTAACGGCGCTACAAAAAGATAATATGGTAAATGTTGGAGTAATGCATTTAATTGCGGTTTCTGGGACTCACCTTGCAATAATTGCTGGAATTTTGAGTTTGGTTTTTAAGCATTTTTCGATCATTAGTAAAACCTATTTTGTGCTAATCTTCTGCTTCATCTATGCAATGATGATTGGTTTTAGTCCGTCTATTTTGCGCGCGTTAGTCGGGTTGGCTTTAATGATGACGATTAAATACTTTGGCCGAAACGTTTCGGTTTATCGAACAACAGTGGTA
>CAUUCV010000094.1:0-3374 GCA_963543745.1 uncultured Candidatus Saccharibacteria bacterium
GGTGAAATCTGGTTCACTAAATACGGTACATCATGCCATGGAGCAGGGCGTGATTGTGTATGCGGTGCCGGGAGATGTGAGTCGTAGTAATTCCCTGGGTTGTAATCGATTGTTAGGACGCGGTGCAGTGGCTTTTACTGAAGTGGATGAATTATTAGATGAGTTAGGGCTAAAAATTCGTAAACCAAGGGAGAGTTTAAAACAGATTAAGGAAATGTGTAGTACGGAGAACGAAGCTTTGATGGTTTCGGTGATGCTTAGAGGTATAAAAATGGGAGAAGAAATTCTGGCCCAAATACAGCAGAAGAAGGATTTTTCGGTCTCAGATTTTAGTGTGACAATTTTTAATCTCCAGATGAAAGGATTAGTGAAACCGTTAGGTAATAATGAGTGGATGTTATGTGTGTAGAAAAATTTCAGTTACCGAAGACAATTACTTGGATTGATACGATGAACATTTTCGCGCGGATGGAGAAAATGCGGCGCTTGCATACGATGACGGTGGCGAAGCGTTTTGAGTTGAATTTGACTGAAGTGAAGATTATGAGCTATCTCAAAAATAATCAGATTGAGCGGAATTTGAATGAGATTTTAGAATGTAGTTTGATTGGCGAGACTAGCTTGTGCCGAGCAATAAATCACCTGGAAGAGCGTGAATTTATTAAAAAGGCGCTAAATCCACAAAATCGGCGATATTTGCAGCTAGATTTTTTCGGTGAGGGGAGATTCGTGGCGAGCTATATTGAAATGGAGCAGAAAAAGTTTATCAGTGAGATTTTTGAGGGGTTTACCAGAGAGGAGCGTGTGTTGTTCGGACGCATGCTTTGGAAAATAAACTTTAATATTCAGAGTAGAATTCAGAAAAGTTTGGCAACGAAAAATAAGTCATAAATCTAGATAAATTCTTGAGGTGGCATGATGGGCAATTCTGATTCCACTACTGAGGATATTATCGGGGTGTTATTCTTGAATAAAATCGTCAATGCGTTTCGCGATATCGGTGAGGATTTCTGGGAGTTTTTCGCGTTCTTCCGATGTGAAGCGGCCTAGTACGAAGTCAACGTCACCCATCTTTTTGCGCAAATTATTATTTGCGGTGCCAAGACGAAGACGTTTGAAGTCGGTAGTGTTAAGCGAACGAATAGTGGATTTAAGGCCATTATTGCCACCATCAGTTCCCTTTTCGCGATAACGCAGGGTGCCGAAATCGAGATTAAAATCATCACATAAAATCAGGAGGTTAGATAGTGGAATTTTATAATAGTTCATGAATTCCTGAATACTAGAACCGACATCATTATAGTAGGTTTGAGGTTCGATAAAGATAGTTTGACCGGATTTTTGCCACTTGGCGTGGAATTTTTCGGATTTTTCAAATTCGAGACCGTGGGTTTTAAAGTAAAAATCTAAAGCCAAAAAGCCAAAGTTATGGCGAGTGAGGTTATATTCATTTCCAGGATTTCCAAGTCCAACAATAAGTTTCATGGAAATATTATAGCAAATCTTTTGGTTGGATTTTTATGACAAAAAAACTACTACAAAAGTTTTAGAGATAAAAGAATCCATTGTGTAGATATTTGGACCATGAAAAAGCCGCCACGGGTGGTGACGGCTTCGAAAAGATTAAGGAATAGTTTTGATGAAATGAACATTATGTAGCTAGATTAATCCTCAATATAATCATTGTCGCTCTCCCAGTCTAGTCCAAGAGGTTTCAAATTATCGAGGATCTGTCCAATAATGGAGCTTCTGACGATGTCGTTTTTATTCATAAAAATCTGAGCTGCGCGAGGAATACCCTTTAAGGCTCGGCGCGCATAAAGAATACCGTTGTGATTTTTGTTGACACCTTTAGCGTAAGGATGAGGTTGACTTTCGTCGCCTGTGAAGATCATTTTAGATCCCTCTCCGATACGAGTCATGGCAGACAGCATCTGTTCATTGGTCATATCTTGAGCTTCGTCGACAATGATAAAATCATTCTGAAAACTCTTTCCTTTGATATAGAAAATCGGAATAGAGCGGAAGGATTTTTGATAGGACAGATTAGCTTTGTCTTCTAGACGCTGCTGCTTGACACGAGGTTGAGGGCTAGATGATTTTTCAGAATACTTATTCTTACTTTTATTCTTCTCTTCATGCTTCCTCTTTTTGCTAGTTCGGCAAGTAAAAGTCTCTTTTTTGTCGATCATAGTATACTCGTCATCATCTTCATAGATCCAATTTTTATCATGAATATAAGATTGATGCGTGATTTCTTCATGCGGCTGATCGATTAGAGTACTATTATTGCAGGGGTCGTCATCGTAAATTTCGTGATAAATTAACAATGCATTGATAATATTGGCAGACTTGATAGACATTTTTTCTTCCAAGTCTCCTGGCAAAGTACCAACGCCATCATCACCACGAATTTCTGAAGCAACAACGGAAACGATATCGTAGTCACCTTTTTGAACTTGCTTCATTCCTTCAATGGCGGCAATAAAAGTTTTTCCGGTACCAGGACAGCCAGAAACTAGAATCATATCAATATTCTTATTATAGATAGAGTCTAAATACATGGCTTGACCAGGTGTTTTGGCTTTCAGGAAGGGTTTCTGTTTGCTATTTAGGTAGCTATTAAGGTGGACGATTTTATCTTCATCTCCACTAACATCTAAACGGCCGATATTCCAAAATTCACCCTTACTTTTCCCGTAGATTTCGTCATCGATGCTATCTTCGCAACTGAATTCAATGAATTCGTTAGGAGCCAAGGTAGGCTCATCTGGCATACGTTCTTCCCATTCTTCTAAGGGGATGAAGCCACCTTTTTGGACGAAGTGACTATAGAGGTCGGGTGGAATGATACATTTGCGTCGGCCGGTGAACTTAAACTTGGGATCGGTTTCTAGCGGTAAGGATTTAATGTTATGTGCTAAAGCGCAAACACGCATTTCCTTATCGTTGGTCACTAAACGAATCTTTTTATTCAGAGCATCTAATTCGTTCTTAGCCTGTTTAGCCTTTACTAAGTAACAGGATAGATCGAGAGTCTGCAAGAAGATTTGTTCATCCATATTGACGGGTTCAAAATCCCAAGAAACCACGGCAGATTCGGAGCTTTTAATAACCATAAAAGCACGGCTGCAGTTATTGAAGGCGATTTGATTACCAATGGCAAGATTGGGATCACGACCAAGTTTGGAAGATTCATCAACTATAACCGATTGAAAGAGCTCATCGATTCGGCTTAAAACCTTACCGGCAATGAAGCTACGCTCAGAAGATTCGCCTCTGAAGCTTTTTAATTCATGAAGTACAGTGTCAGGTACAACGATGCATGAGTTTTTCAGGTCGATATTTTTAATAGCTAATTTCTTAAATCCGCG
>CAUUCV010000095.1:0-3331 GCA_963543745.1 uncultured Candidatus Saccharibacteria bacterium
TACTATGCGCACCGTTGATGTTCGTACTACCCCAATGGATGTGCCGAAGCAAGAAGTTATCACCAAGGACAACGTCACGGTGAATGTCGACGCCGTGGTTTATTTCCGTGTGATTGATGCGAAGAAGGCAGTCTTTGAAACCACGAATTACGCTTATGCCACTTCTACTTTTGCTCAAACTGCCCTGCGCGATGTTACTGGTAACTTTGATCTTGATGAATTACTCTCTAAGCGTGACAAAATTTCCAGCCAAATCAAGGAAATCGTTGATACTCAAACTGATAAATGGGGTATCGATATCGAAAGTGTGAAGCTTCAAAACATTGAACTACCTTCTGATATGAAGCGTGCTATGGCTAAACAAGCTGAAGCTGAACGTGAACGCCGTGCTGCAATTATTTCGGCTGAAGGTGAAAAGGCCTCAGCTGCCGCTGTGGCTGAAGCCGCCAGTTTACTAGCTCAAACTCCAGGCGGTCTCAATATTCGTACTCTCCAAACTCTCGAAAAAATCAGTACCGACCCATCCCAAAAGACCGTCATTCTTCTGCCTTCCGACCTCGCTGGTGGCCTGAAAAATCTTTTCAAGTAAGCTAAAAATTTAGTTAAAACCTAGAGTTAAAATAAAAATAGCGTCATTTGGCGCTATTTTTCTTCGAACATTATGTAGTTTTTTAGGATCGTCACGAAGTGGTTCTTCGGCAAATTAAATTTCTTGTGTGGCGCATAAGTTTTAATTGCAGCAAGAAAATCCCTCAGTTGTTTTCGCGTCAAACTGTAGTCGTGCATTAAGCAAATTTCCCGTAGAATCTCTATCGCCACTTTTTCATCAGCCCTAAGAAAAAGATGTTTTTTATGAAAATTTTTCCCCACCACGGTTTGCTTGGCTAATTCCGTCACTAATTTTTCAATTTTGCCTCTTAATTTATTCTGTTTTTCGAACAGCTCAATAATATCTACTCGCGCCGTCTCGTCTAGCTCCACCATTTTTTCTCGTACGCGATTACGCAAATAATTAGTCTCATAGTTTGTCGGATCTTGTCGAAAACATATTTTTTGTTCGCCAGCAAATTTTAGCACGTCCCGTTTCCACATCTTTGAAATAATAAAAGGTCGCACGAGCTCGTCGCCATAAAAAGGCGTGAGTCCACGCCAGCCGGTACCGCGAATTAAATTAATTGCGATCGATTCCAGGACATCGTCTAGATGGTGCGCAGTACAGAGAGTACCACCCTCTTTTTCTTGAATTGTTTTAAGAAATTCGTAGCGTTTCTTGCGTGCCAATTCCTCTGAAACTCCCTCTCCAAGCTCCAGCTTAGTTTCATAAAATTTCACTCCCAGTTCCTGGCATTTTCGGCGCACAAAATCTGCATCCTCCGCACTAGATTTACGTGTACCGTGGTCGATATGCGCTACGATAATATCGGCATGTGCGTACATGGCAAGAAGCGCCATCGAATCCACACCACCCGAAACTGCCAAGATTAATTTCATGATTCTATTATACTCCATCTCATCTCTGTTATAATAGAGGCATGAATTCCGCAAATATTAGAAATTTTTGTATCATCGCTCACATCGATCACGGTAAGTCCACTTTGGCTGACCGCATGATGGAAATTACTGGCACCGTCGAAAAGCGCCAGATGAAATCTCAACTCCTCGACTCTATGGAACTTGAGCGTGAAAAGGGGATTACGATTAAATTGACCCCAGTACAAATGAAATACAAGGGCTACGAGCTCAATCTGATTGATACTCCGGGCCACGTGGATTTTTCTTATGAAGTCTCTCGCTCTTTGCAGGCGGTTGAGTCGGCTATCTTGGTGGTCGATGCCACCCAGGGTATTCAGGCGCAAACCTTGGCTAATGTTTATCTCGCGATCGAGCAAAATCTCACCATTATCCCAGTGATTAATAAAGTTGATCTGCCAGCTGCGGATGTCGAGCGGGTCTCGAATGAAATTATTAATCTCCTAGGCTGTGACCCTTCAGAAATTATTCCAGTTTCCGCCAAGACTGGTCTCAATGTCGAAAAAGTCTTGGACCGCATTATCGAATATGCCCCAGCGCCAAACAAATCTTCTGTCGATACTTCGCTCAAAAATTCTGCAACACTTCCTGCTTCCAATTCTGCAACACTTCCTAATTCCGCCCCTGAAACCCGTGCCCTGATTTTCGACTCTTACTTCGATGACTATCGTGGTGTGGTGCTTTACGTGCGTATCGTCGATGGCTCGATTAGTAAAAATGCCGCTATTGAAATGCTTGCTACTAAGACTTCCGGCATTGCGCTCGAAGTTGGTATCTTGAAGCCAGAAATGTCACCTAAAGACAGCCTCAGTGAAGGTGAAGTCGGCTATATTGTCACCAACCTTAAGACCACGCGTGAAGCAAAAGTCGGTGATACGGTTACATTGAAAAAGGCTCCCGCCAAAAATCCTTTACCAGGTTACAAAAACGTTCTCCCGTTTGTCTACGCCGGATTTTTCCCAGTTAGTAACGATCAGTATAAAGACTTAAAAGAAGCTATCGAAAAGCTTTCACTCTCTGATTCCGCCCTGCGTTTCGAGCCAGAAAATAGCCCAGTCTTAGGTTTTGGTCTTCGCATCGGCTTCCTGGGTCTACTCCACATGGATATTATCAAGGAACGTCTCGAGCGTGAATTTAAGCTCGACCTCGTGGTTACTAATCCTTCGACCAACTATGAAGTCACCTTAAATTCCGGTGAAGAACTTGAAATTAAGTCTGCGGCTAATCTTCCAGACGCTTCGACTATCGCTGAAATTCGTGAGCCATGGGTGAAAGGGGAAATTATTCTCCCAGTCTCCATGATTGGTAATGTCTTGCAACTCATTGTCGAGAAGCGTGGTTTGCAGAAAAATATTTCTTACCTCGAAGATCGTGCTCTGATTGATTTTGAGGCGCCAATGGCCAATCTCTTGACCGATTTTTATGACCAATTGAAGTCTCTCACCTCTGGTTATGCCAGCTTTAACTATGAAATTAATGGCTATCGTGCGGAAGATTTGGTACGTGTCGACTTTCTCGTCGGTGGCGAGAAAATGGATGCCCTAGCTCTGATGTGTCACCGCTCAGAAGCGGACGCACTCGGTCGCTCCATCACAAAAAAGTTAAAAGAAGTGATTCCGCGTCAAAACTTCGAAGTTGCCTTACAAGCAGCCATCGGTGCACGCATTATCGCGCGTGAAACTATCGGCGCCTTCCGTAAGGACGTCACCGTGAAAATTCACACTGGTGACCGTGACCGTAAGGCGAAGCTACTCGAGAAACAGAAGCGTGGTAAGGCTCGTATGAAACGTTTTGGTAAGAT
>CAUUCV010000096.1:0-3318 GCA_963543745.1 uncultured Candidatus Saccharibacteria bacterium
TCAGTAAGCCCTTCTAAAAGTTCTTCGTATGAACGAGACATCCGTCCCTCCTTTTCTTCGTCGACCTCTTCATCAGAATGAAGAAGTTCCTGCGTAATCCCGGTATGGATAATACCGCGATCTGATTCATACTCTTCAGTCCCGTAAGCGCTATGAAGCATAACATGTTCGATAACAGCACCAGGGTTTGCACCCTTAAGAACTAGACTTACTTCATAGATTTCTCCATGGATCACGTCATTACCGTTCTTACGGATACCACGAGCGCCAATAGACATAGCATTTAGATCGCCATGCTTAAGAAGCGTACGAGTATCTTGGGCATGGTCTGTATCGTTAAGATACCCATATCCATAGACACCCTCATCGCGGTGCTGAAGAATCATATACCCCAATACGTTTGAGGGACTGGAGTAATCGTGTTGCCATACGATAGGCACTTGAGCACCATTACTTTGTCGGAAAGCATCGTGACGAATTATCACACCATCCGAACAACGAATGTCGTTCTTAGTTACCCATCCGGCGAAATCAGCCTTTTTTCGCAACTACTTTTCCTCCATAAATTTTTATACATCCAATGGGTTACCGTATTCATCTACAGGATTTCCTTCAGCATCAACATATCCGCCTTGTCCATCATCATAGATTTCAGGATAACCTTCTTGGGTTGTACCATCATAACCACCTAGACCCATTAAATCGGTACCTGTTGAGATGTTCTTATTAAAGAGCATATCGCCGATACGACTTGGGTGAGGTGCTCGACCTAACATTGCACGAATTTCATTCGATGTGAAGATTGCATTACGAGCAAATAGGTCAGCCGCAGTACCTAGTTGTTCAACCGGTAGCATACGGAACGGGTCACGGTAATACTGGATTACCTGCCCTTGAGTTCGAGCTGTCTTAGTTAGGAAGATACGGTTGATACCGTCAACGATAGTTTGCAATACAGGGTCAACTGCTCTATGGTAATAGAGATTTAGTTCAGCCTGACTTGCAGTACCATCTAAGACTTTGGAAGAAATACCAACTTGGTTATAGTAATCTTGTTGGAGCTTACGAATGTCATCCACGAGGTTGTTATTGATATTACCACCTGTATGGATAAACTTCTCGTTAGCATCAAGAGTTGCTATACCAAACTGGCTGTCCGCCAATTCTTTTTCAAGCTGGGTCTTACGACTCTTAGCCTGTTCCTGACGTAAGGAGCTCTTTGTGGCATATGGAATTTGGATAAACCCGTTAAGTTTACCAGCCGCCACTGCCTTATCTTGAGAGTACATTAAATCCATCTTTTGCTCAAGCAACTTAAGTGTTGAGTTACGGTCTTTGAGTAGGCCGATAAGTGGAGACTCTAAGATAACAATTGACTGTTTGGACAACGTCAAGTCTTGTTCTAAACCATTTTGATCATTATAGACTTTAACCCGAACGGCACGAGGATACCATTGTGTAATCTTACCAACACGCATTGATAAGATATCATAAGAACCGTCGTCGTTGGGTTTTGACGTTGTGTCGACGGGGACAATTGCAACAACACCTTCTTCTAAAAGAGACCAGGCCACATCATAGATAAATGCGCGACCGGTTTGGTCGATGTTAGCAGATGTTGTTAAACAATTGATCAGACCTGAGTCGACAGAAGTCTGATTACCGTCTTCTTCGTTGATCTTTAAATGTTTAAAGTCAACCATAGCGACATCAAGAGAAATCATAGAGATAATACTATTAATTAAGTCTTGATGCTTGAAAGTATAACCACGGAGCGCACCTGATGGCCGGCCAATACCTGAGCCGGAAACCAAGTCAGGGTCATAATCAATACCATTGTTGGTTGACATGAATGCGTTCCATGACCCTAGAGGGTTGTTTACCATCCTACAAGAATGCCTCCTTATTTCGTTTATAGGCAACCCAAGCATCCATTAATGCGGCGACGTTATCGATTTTCTCATCACTACGCATCTTAGATAGCTTATAGTTGCCATTATTATCTTGGATAACAACGGCGTTACCCATAGCATACTTCATGAGCTCCTCAAAGAATATAAGGTCTCTAGAAGTCGCCATATTCTTAATCTCACCTAAAGGTACAGACTCAGTTCTTACACCTTGTCGTACTACTTCTACGCCTACATCGCCATTTTCCATAGTCCAGCGGTCAATAAATTCAGCCGCGTTATATGGGTCGTAACCAAAGGACACGATAGTCCACTCCATCTCTTCGATATAATGTTCTACATCATCATAGACCATTTCCCAATCGAGATAATTACCTGGCATGATTATTAGAGTACCCTCAGCTACGAGCTGGTCATACTTAGCTTGCGTTGCCGAGTTTAGACGTAGATATTTAACCTCAGATACATAAGACCTTGTTTGAACACCATATCGACCTCGTCCCAAAGGAACCAGCCAGGTAAATGCCCAGAAGTCATCACCCTGAGAGGCGTCCATGCCCATAGATACTTCCATACGCCTGAAGTTCTGCCTTCGATGAAGTTCAGTTTCTTCAAATGTAAAGAAGTATGTCGTACCCTCAACTGGGATACCGAACCGTTTAGCTAGGATATCGTTCCGGTTTGCTGGTGAATATTCGGCACGTCTTACATCACGTTGATATGCTTCATAAGAAACCGTAATACCGATGTTAGGACAAGCCTTCATCCACATATCCGGGTTGCCTACTTCGGCCACATCATCTAGACGGTAGTACCATATAGAAGTATGTGGGTCTTCATATTCGCCACGTAAGATAGCTAAGAGTTCCCGCTTAATAGAGTCACCAACTGAGTCACGAACCGTACCCTCTGATGATACTGCCAAGATAAGATAATCATCGATACCATCTTTAGAAGCCGATTGCTCAAGCGCACCGATTACATCTTCTTTGATGTCGCCGGACAGCCATTCATCGACTGTCGCATATTTGGCACGAGAACCTTGAAGCTTTTTAACCGTCATTGGTTTAACTTCTAAGATAGAGTTGGTTAGACGATTAACTATACCATCTTTAGTTACAGCTAGCTGAGACTGGGACTTCTGCGTCCGAGCCTTATTCCGTCCACGAGTAAGTACACGAAATAAAGGAAACCCTTCGTTGGAGCTCCCCGCCCTAGTTATAGCGGTTGCAAAGGGGTATAACACTTCCTCTGCTTGCGCCATGGTAGGGGCTGTTGTAACCTGCTGGGTCGAATTGGTGTCCATTACTAAACCAAAAGCGTGGTGAAGCGTGGCATATAAAGACTTAGCATTACCCCGGGCCACAATAAGATATTGTTTATTCCGAAGTCTGCGCTTATGTCTAAT
>CAUUCV010000097.1:0-3318 GCA_963543745.1 uncultured Candidatus Saccharibacteria bacterium
ATTAAATGCGAATCAAGGTAACTTCCGTCCGCCGAAAATCTAACCTTAAGTCTTCTTTGTCCAATGCTGAGTCGATGCATAAGACAGAAGCCAAACTAAATGGGATTGGTTCTAGAGGTCTTAGCCGGCTAATATCTGCGACACCCAAGCGCTCTGGAAGCACGGCTTCATCTTGGGACATGGAAGTCGAAAAAACTCAAAATGGTTTGAATTTATACTATTCTAATTCAAAGAAAGTATCTGATGGGACTCCATTGGTTGTATTGATTGTTAATGGGCATGGTACCGGTACTGGCGGTTATGTCCCTGCTAATAATTTCGTATCGCCAATTGTGGACTCCATAGCAAAAGAAGTAATGAGGGAGGTGGAGAAAATAGTTGAGTAGACAAGTAATTGAAGAACGTCTTATCAAACTCGGTATTGATAACGAACAGTTCAAGAAAGGTCTTAAAGAGTCTTTGAGCTCTCTTGAAGCTCTAGATAAAGGCCTAAGCAAATCCGATGGTAAATCTAGTTTTACTAATATCGAGAAATCCGCCAAAAATCTCTCTAAATCTCTGATTGAGTTGATGGATAAAGCGCCTAAAATTGGTGATGTATTTATCGGAGCTTTTGATAAAGTAGCGGGTTCTTTAACTCGGACTACAGGCGGATTTGGTACTTTTGCGTCTAGCATATTAGGGTTTATCTCTCCCGTATCTAGTGGCACCCAACAAGCAGCTCAAGCGATTGAGGAGATGGGTGACCGTGTGGAACAATCCGGACAAGGATTTAGTTTCTTACAATCTATCGCTACGGTAGCATTGGGTAATATCGCAGCATCTGCGGTTCAAGCTGGCTTATCTATCGCGACAAATCTTGGCCGTAGTGTTATGAACGCTATTGCGCCAGTAAAACAAGGGTTTGGGCAGTTTGAAGATAAGATTAACTCTGTAAATATGCTGGTTGCAGCATTGGGTCGTTCTGAGATGGGTAATATTACCGAATCCTTAGATGACCTACAACATTATGCAGAAACAACTAAATATTCAGTTAAGCAAATGCATGGGTCTCTTGCCCAGTTTGTAAATGCTGGTGTGGGGCTTAAAGAGTCAACAACAGCCCTGAAAGGTTGGGGCAACTTGGCGGCTTCTGCCGGAGCATCAACTGATGGCTTCAACCGGTCATTGCAGTTTGGTGTACAACAAGCTCTTCAAATGGGTAAGATGAATACTCAAAACTGGGTATCAGTTGAAAATGCGGGTATGGCAACCCAAAGGTTTAAGGATATCTTGCTAGAGACAGCGCAAGCTCTTGGTCAAGATGTTGATATGTCTGAAGGTTTCCGTAACTCGCTTCAACAAGGCTGGTTGACTAATGAAGTCCTTATCAAGTCATTAGAGACTTTGGCAAATGATGAGACTTTATCTAAGATGGCGGAAGAGTTCCATACTCTTGGAGAAGTATCTGAGGCTGTCGCAGACCAAGTAACAAGTGTTTGGGCTCGTTTCTGGGAAACCCTTATTGGTCAAGCCGGTAGTGAAGAAGTAACTGCTTTCTGGACTAAGTGGGGTAATTTAGCAGCAAACGCCTTATCTAAGGCTGGCAATCAGGCTGTAGAATTCGCTAAATCTTTTGTAGACCTTGGTGGTCGTCAGAAAGTTATCCAGCTCATGGAGACTGCGTTTAACTCTCTTAGCTTGATTATTAAACCTATCGGAGAAGCTTTCCGTACGGTATTTGGCGATAACCATACGATTTCTTTTGGTCAAAAGCTTATTGGATTAATCCAAGGCTTAACTGAAAAACTTAAGATTGGAACCGCTGAGTCTGAAGCATTTAAACAAATCTTCCAGACCGTATTTGGTGTAATCAAATGGATTCTCGCTGAATTAGGAGCGAAGCTTAAGATTATTGAACTCCTTATTCCAGACCATATGTTCAAGAATTTTGTATTATTCTTGGGTATGTTATCTAGCGTTGTAAGCTCGGTTATTCGAACTATCGAGACGGTTATCAGTAAGTTTATTAACTTTGAGAAAGCGGGTAAAGTATTCGATACTGTCGCGAATGCTGTTCATGGTTTCTGGGCTAAAGTCAATGAATATCTTGGCAAGTTCGCTCAAGTTTGGATGGGTGTATTCGACTCTATTCCAAATGGTATTGGTAAAGTAATTGATTTCCTTAAGAAGTTTGGGGAAACAGTCCTACTATTAATACCAGGTGTTCGTGAGGCCCGGGAGAATATTAGAATATTCTTTGCTCATTTCATGAGCCCATTTAAGATTCTTAACAATACTCTTGATAAGAACTATAAAGGTTTTAACGACTGGGCGTTCGGTGTAGGCACCGCAATGAAACGCTTCCCGGTATTCGGTAAGATGCTGGGCGATTTCGTAATTGGTTTCTCTGATTTCAACAAAGCTACCCATAATATGAGTAGTTCTGCTGGACAGTTCGGGAGCAAACTACGTCAAAATCTGAATAAGATGAGTAGTGACTGGAATACGTTCTCCGGAACTATGAAAACCAATTATAAGACTTTCTGGGCGCAGTTTAATGCGAATATGGATGGTGTCATTAATGGGCAAATCCGTAGCTGGAAAGACTTTAATAAGAACCTTAACTGGGGTTCTCTAATCCCTAGCAACATTACAGGAATATTTAAAGGACTCAAGTTCGATATGCCTGATACTAGTAAGATTAAATCCGGTCTTGCTAGCTTTGCATCTAATCCTTTCGAGTCTATCTCTAAAGGGAGTGCGGGATTGTCAAAATGGTTGGAAAACTCTACATTCTCCTTCCAATCATTGGGTAATGTCGTTCGTAAGACATGGCCTTCACTTGGAGAATACGCCGATAAACTGGATAAAGTCCAATTCTCATTCTCATTCCTTAAGCCTATTGTAGACGCAGTAGGGCAAGCATTTGAATGGTTGAGTAACAAGTTGGCTGGTTTCAGTATTGGTAATTTCAAATTCTCAGATTTGGCGGATGGCTTTAAACAAATCCAACAAACTCTGAGCGCAAACTTCGCTGATGGGTTTATTCCAGGTATTGTCAAGTCTATTGATGGTTTCCGTAAATGGGCTAGTGAGCTTGGCGTTGTTAAACTCGCTATTAAAGGTCTGACCAATGGTAAAAATCTTATTGGTGAGATGACGAACAATATCAAGACCGAACTCGGTAAGTCTAAAGTTGATTTTACTAACTATAAGACGACCCTGAAGACTTTCGGCGGTTGGTTTGGTGCCTTCTGGAAGGGTCTTGGTGAAACAGTCCACGGCCCAACTATGACTAAAATCTTTGATGGTTTCAAGAATACATTCTCTGGAATT
>CAUUCV010000098.1:0-3314 GCA_963543745.1 uncultured Candidatus Saccharibacteria bacterium
TATGCTGGTTTGTCGTGGTGGCACAAATTAATTCGTGTTCGGCACCAAGGCAATAATCTTTGGCTACGCGCGCAAAATGTGTGATGGGACTAGTGAAAATCTCTTCACCATCTTTAAATCTAGGGTCGCCATAAATCAGACCACTCAGGAGACATTTGCCGGAAATAGTTATTTCATGATCTTTAAGATGATGATAAAACCGGCTAAAGTCGATCATGACCTCCTGGCGATTAGGGTAACCATCCTTTTCTTCGAAAAAGAGTTGCCAATCTTTCAAAATAGCGATATTTTTGGCATGCGTATCGTGATGAATCAGGGGTAGTTTCATAATATCCTCCTCACAAGAAATGCACCTTAAAACATGGTAGGCAGGGTTCCAAAATTTTAAGGTGCGAGTAAAAACTACCTTTATATTATACAATGTGGTAGCTTTTATGTCAATGAATAACAGGGGTGGAAGTGTTGATTTTTGGACGGACCTGGTCATAAATAGTGTTCGGTTTTCTTCTATTGACATACTTTTATTTTTATGTCAAAATATAGATATTGGTTCAATAGTGAATCATGCTGGTTGTCCCGATGGGGATAGTTCTTTGAAAGGAGAGATATCGGTATGGGTATCAACGAAAATGGCAATGAACACAAAAGTTTGTCGGTCGACGAAAACATCGAGGAGCGGGTCTATCGGATTAAAGATGGGCCATATCTGTCGGAGCTTTTAGAGGGGTTTAAGTTAGCTCATGATGAAGAATTACGACCGCGCATTGAATTTCAGGTGGAAAATGGAAAATTCCAGGCGAATAAATGTTATGCGCAGGGAGAAGAGCTTCTTTTGGTGAAGGATTTTCAGATTCTAGAATTGAAATATTCGGATTTTTCTTATGATTATGTGAAAGTGATCGGAAAATGCTTGGCTGACCTATCTGGTGCTTGTGAGGAAAAAGCGGTTTATGCGAAACATAGATTTGAAGCAAATTATGACCCTGAAAGGCGCACGGGGAGTATTAGTTTTAAGAAGTACGGCCTGATGCGGCCGCAGCAAAACCGAAATTAATCGTGAGTATAAAAAATGAATAACTTTGTTCTAATACCTTTTCAATCTTTCGACTGCTTAGAGATTAAGCAGTCTTTTTTATGGTAAAAACATGAAGTGCATGTAATATCTTGAGTAATATCATGCGTCTATAGTGCTTGGGCTATTGTTATGGGTTTACCATGAGTGGAAAATTTTGGACAAGAGAAAACCCCGCGATGAGGCGGGGTTTCTGAAGATTTAGATGACATCGAAGAGGTCGCAATCTTTGATATAGAAATAGGCTTTCTTCATTAGTCCACGGACTTTACTAATCTTGCGATTAAGTCTCAACGCAGTCTCGGCGGTGGGATGACATTTACCATCTTCGAGCGAATATCGAAAACAAATAATCTGGTAAGTCAACTCGTCAGGTAAAATGTCTCTTAGAATCTGCCGGATTTCCTCGCGCTGTTTTTCGGTGAGCGGAGTGAAATTTTCATACCTTTGATTGCCATAAGCATAATCAGATTGATCAGAACTTCCCTGTTCTGGATTAATCTCGCAAAAATCTTCGAGATCAGCGGCGCAATTCCAAGCTTGATATTGCTCGGGCTTAGCCAGTCTGCGAAGCCGATTGAGGATAAAATCCTCGGGCTTAATGTCGTGTCGAATGTAGCCGGCACGATCAAAAGCGACGTAGGCATCCCAAAGTGGCTTCTCGAGATAACTACTGTTCTCTGGGTGATGTTCTCTAAGGTAGGCTTCGTGGCGAACCTTCCAGAGCAGTTCACTCGTGGTGCCAAATTTGTTACTAAGGTAACTCTCAGTATGCTTACTGAGGCCTAAGTTACAGATGTGGTCAAGCAGGTTAGCAGATTTAACTGTCGTCTTTTCGATGGTGTTAGTTTCATGTTTCATATCTTTACCCTCCTAAAAATAGAAAAATGAAAGACCTTAAACTTTAAATCTTCTTTTAAGGTACTCACTTTTCAGTGTATTGAAACGTCCTTCATACGAAGAATCGCCAATTAAGTCGGAATGACTTAATCTATGTATTTTAACATAAAAGGTTTGAAAAGTCAATGAAGATAACATCTTAGAAAATGGTTATGTCAAAAAAGAATAGCTGGTCTTTAATAAGCGTTTTTTTAAAAAGAAAAGCCCCCGACTTTGGGGGCTTTCTGAATTAATGTGGGATATAGAAATCGGCATAACCGAGGTCATGCATGGCCTGGATGATTTCCTGAATGGAAACTTTGCCGAGATTACGAATCCTACCCCAATCGATTGAGTCAAGCGATAAAACATCTTGAATGGTATTGATATTACGATTTCTTAGGCAGTGATAAGGCCTAGGCTTGAGATTCAAGATATCGATACTGGCGTGGCTGGGATCGTTCTTAATCAGGTACTTAGAAGCCATAGTGGCTGGCTCGCTGGTGCCTTGACTAAGTTTTTGAAGCTCGATTAAGATATGATCACGCGTCTTAATCTCTTCTGTCTGCTGAAGCTTTTTCAGGGCTAGTTTAAGTGCAGCTTCTTGACGACAGGCGGCGGAAGCGGAGATCGCTTGATGTGCCTCGACGAGGTCACGAAATTTCATCAAATCTGTTCCATGGTTAGTAATGTGTTCGGTCATAGTTCCCCTCCTATGTGTGAAATGTGCAATGTGTATGAAATAATACAATAATTATATTATAATATATTTTATAATTTATGTCAAAGAAAAAAACCCCGACGGGAGTCGAGGCTTCATAGATAGAGACAATTCACTAACTTCAGGTTAAATGAAATCTTTTTCTCTATTCGTGAAAATGTTGGGGAAATACTCTAGGATAAACTTTAGATCAACGATGAAGTAATTGGTTGGATTGGCATATTTAGATAACTTATACCTGTTGATTAATTTGCCGCCATTAACATAGATAGCAGCAAGAATTAGCCATCCTACTGGGTTTTCGTATTCTATGTTCTCGCAAAAAGATTTCTGAACTAATTGCTCAATGTCACCGCCAGCTGGTAAAAAGCTTCTCCGAATAAACTGATCGAAGGTGTAGTCTTGATAATGGAATTCACGTTCAATTTCACTGAGTTTGACGTTATGGATGAAATCGTGTAGCGATACAGCTTTTGGTAGATCAGCTAGAGTTTTGCCAGAATCTAGACTAAGGTAACGACAGTAGTTAAGACGTATCCAGGGTTTAACGTACTCACTAGGCTCGATACCAATACTTGACCATTTGTCAGGCGAAGAACTGACGATATCGTCGACAGTGCTTTTAATCGAAAAAAGTTTTAT
>CAUUCV010000099.1:0-3306 GCA_963543745.1 uncultured Candidatus Saccharibacteria bacterium
ATCGTTTTGCCATTACTTTTCATCGTCAGTTGCGTAATAAGCGCATGTTCAAATAAATCTAGGTCAAATCGTGCTACAATAGGCTTATGATAAAAAAGCAAATTAAATTTTTCGTCCTACGCTGGATTGTTTCCTCGTTCTTGATGTGGATTTGTGTCAAACTTTTTGGTCGTGTCGATCGGGAAGTCGATACTTTTGGGGTCTTCGTCACCGCTGGCCTCGTCCTTTCTGTGGTTCAGACTATCGTGAAACCAATTTTAACTATTTTCGCACTACCTCTGATTTTACTAACTATGGGAATTTTTAACCTAGTGCTCAACATTGCAATGTTGTGGTTGGTCGTACACTTGGTTCCACATATTTCTATCTCTGGTATTCAGCTAGTCTGGTCGTGGTTGCTCATGAGTGTCCTGACAAGTCTTGTTAATTTCGTCATTCCAGACTATAATTAAATTATGAATATTGGAAGTATCCTCGAAAGTGTAAGTCTTATCTCGGCCGTTCTCGCCATGCTCCTTATTTTATTGCAACAACGCGGCGCCTCTCTCGGTGCAGGCTTTGGTGCAAGTGGTGAATTATACACCACCCGTCGAGGTCTCGAAAAATCCCTCTTTAATGCCACTGTGGTGTTGGTCGTGATGTTCGTCGCCTCAATCTTAGGTATGCTTTTGCTACCTACCATTAGTTAAATTATGAATAAGACCCTCAAAAAACGTAGTCAAAAAATTTCCAAAAAAATTACGCTCTTTGGTCGCAAAATCAGCGAAAACAGTAAAGAGCACGTCAAGGAGAACTTGATCGGTCATATTTCGCATGTAAAAAATGTCCGTCTCTTTGTCTTGGAATGGGTGCTTTTAATCTTAGCTATTCTACTTTTTGCCACTGTCCAATCAGTCTGGTACTCTGAATCCTACGCCGTGGAAACCTACACTGATGGTGGTAATTTCACTGAAGGTACTCTAGGTAAGATCAACTCTATGAATCCGCTTTTTGCCACTACTTTCTCAGAGGAGGCTCTTTCTCGTCTGATGTTTGCCCGTCTCGCTGAGGTGGATTATTCTGGTCATACTGGTGCGGGTCTGGCCGAAACTATCACCAGCAATACTACTGGCGATGAATGGACGGTACGCCTGCGTCAGAATTTGAAATGGTCAGACGGCGACGATCTCACCACGGATGACGTGCTTTATACGGTCAATACGATTAAGAGCGCTTCTCTAAAATCGAATTTCAGTAATAAATTAAATGGTGTCACCGTACGTCAAGCTGAAGATGGCTCACTGGTTTTTAAGCTCGAAAATACTAATGCTTTTTTCGAAAGTAACTTGAATTTCCCCATCCTTCCTGCCCATATTTTGAAGGATGTGAAGCCGGAGCAATTGAATGAGCATAAATTATTTACCAAGCCAATTTCTTCTGGTCCGTTCGTTTTTAAGGCTACTCAAACCATTGGTAATGAGGGTGAAAAAGTGGTCTATTTGAACCGTAACCAAAATTATTACAAGGGAAAGGCTCTGCTTGATAGTTTTTCCGTACATGCTTTTTTGACTACCGACGCGATTAAAGCTTCTCTGAAATCCGGCTCTATTACTGCCACCGGCAGCCTTCCGTCTCGTTATACTACGGAGCTTCTCAATGAAAAAAGCCTCAAGGAGCAACAAACTACCGTTAATTATGGCGTCTTTGCCTTTCTAAATACGACCTCTACTTCCAATACCGCGCTTCAAGATAAGGCCTTCCGTCAAGCGCTCCGTCAAGGTTTGAATTATGGTAATCTCTTATCTGGACTAAACGGTGAACAGGCACTCAAATTCCCGATCACTGAGCAGCAGGCCAAGACACTTTCTTTCCCAGAGGCGGCCACTACTAATGTCACCGAAGCTAAGTCTAAGCTCGATAATTTCAAAGCTAATAAACCCGAATATTTTGGCACTGACCTCCGCATCGTTACCGTTAAAGGCGATAAATACATGGAGGAAATCGCTAATCGTCTCGGCGAACAGCTAAAATCTCTCGGTGTGCCAAATCAGGTTGCGGCCTACGAAGCTTCTCAGGATTTCACTCTTAATGTCCTTCGCCCACGTAACTATGATATTTTGATCTATGAAATCGCCATGGGCGCCGATCCGGATGTGGTACCTTATTATCACTCGGCTGAAGCCACCGAAAATGGCTACAATCTCAGTAATTATAAGAATGCCACGGTTTCGAACTTGATTCTCAGTGCTAGAAATACGATTGATACTTCGCTGCGTGACGCCAAATACCGTAAATTCCTTGAAATCTGGCTCGACGAGGTGCCTTCGATCGCGCTTTATCAATCCAGCTTGCCATATTTTATGAATAAAAACGTGCGTGCCTTCTCGGCAGATCAGCACCTAGTTTCCGGTGAAGACCGCTTTAATGATATTATTAATTGGTCAGTGAAGAAAACTTTCAAAAATCGTACTCCATAAAGCGTAGGATGTCTTCAGATCTCGATTTTAGATAAAAAATTCCAAAAATCGCGCCCCTATAATAGGAAAAAGAATTCCAAAAAAATTGCACCCCTCGCAATGGGAATAATTTTAAGATTTTTCGCCCCATAGTGAAAAAATATGTTATAATAAACACATGCACCTGTGGTGAAATTGGTATACACGCTACCTTGAGGTGGTAGTGCCTTCGGGTGTGCTAGTTCGAGTCTAGTCAGGTGCACCATAAAATTAACTCCTTACGGAGTTCTTTTTTTCTCACCTGATGCGTCCCAAGGGGCAAACAGGTGTACCAACTAAAGAAGTCTACCTTGGTAGACTTTTTTAGTTGGTACCTAGATTAGACGAGAACGTAGTTCGACTGGACGACGAAGTGAGTGAAAGAAAAAAGCTAGCTTTTTTCTTTCCGAGCGAGGAGGAACAGATATTTTTCTCAAAGAGAAAAATATCGACTAGTCAGATCATTAAAATAATTCCTTACGGAGTTCTTTTTTGTTGTACAAATTGTTAACGACTGGCGATATTGACTTTTGGTCCTGATTTGATATAATGAAGATATATCACGACGCAGGGATGCACCGAACGGAGAAATACCTAAGGCGAACCTGCTTTTTTTGATTGTCAGGCTATTTCTTCTTAAACTCAATCTTACTTCTTACGGCAGGATCGTCAAGATATACCCTATATGTATCAGCCATGCGACGTTTATAGAGCGAAGACAAATTCTTGCAGCTTGGTGCTAGTAATTTTTCAATTTTATCTTTTTGGATTAAATAATCGACCATGCGCCAATAGTCGCCGTCGCCGGATACGAGTACTACCTTATCAAATT
>CAUUCV010000100.1:0-3276 GCA_963543745.1 uncultured Candidatus Saccharibacteria bacterium
AAAATGTCGTGGAAAAAGATAAGAACAAGATTAATGAGGAAGAAGACCTCCTCAACTCCTTTAGCTTGGACGGTGCGCCAGAGCCAGAATATGACGATTTAGTCTCGGAAGATGACTTGACGGATGAAGATCTCGAGATTACAGCAGAGAACGTAGACCAGTTCGCGGATGACTCGGTGCGTCTGTATTTGCGTGAGATTGGTAAAATTCCACTACTTTCGAATGAGGAAGAAGTAGATTTGGCTTATCGCATCGTGAAAGGTGAGAAAAAAGCCAAAGATAAAATGGTGGAAGCCAATATGCGTCTAGTGGTTTCGATTGCGAAACGTTATTCGGGTCGCGGTTTGGACTTTTTGGATTTGATTCAAGAGGGAAACACGGGGCTTTTGCGTGCGGTAGAGAAGTTTGATCCGGATAAGGGTTTCAAGTTTTCGACTTATGCAACTTGGTGGATTCGTCAGGCGATTACGCGTGCAATTGCGGATCAGGCAAGAACGATTCGTATTCCAGTGCACATGGTAGAAACGATTAATAAGGTACTTCGCGCTACTCGTAAGTTGACCAATGAACTTAATCGTGAACCGACCGTGGAAGAAATTGCCAAAGAAATGGGTATGGAGCCAGAAAAAGTCGACTACGTGATGAAGATTAAGCAAGATATTGCTTCACTCGATGCGACAGTGGGTCGCGATGGTGACGACGAAGATTCGGTACTGGGTGATTTTATCGAAGATGAAGGTCGCGTTTCGCCAGAAGATGCGGCAGCGGCGCAGATGTTGAAAGAGCAAATTGCGGAAATTCTCTCTAGTCTTTCAGAACGCGAACAAAAAGTAGTGAAACTACGTTTTGGTATCGGTGGTGGACGTCCACATACTTTGGAAGAAGTGGGTGCGGAATTCTCGGTAACCCGTGAGCGTATTCGCCAGATTGAGGCGAAGGCGTTGTCGAAACTTCGTAAGCACAAAGATACGAAAAAACTTCACGAATATTTACATTAAAATTGGGGAGCGGGTGATTTTCGGACGGGAAGCTGTGCGAAAATCACAAGATACGCTATAATGAAAGTAATGAAAAATTTTTGTCAAAAATTATTAAATTTGCTACCAGTTCTCGCGATTTTTTGCGTGTCGATGGTGGCTTTTTTCCCGGCAGCTAAGGTGTTTGCGGGAAATTGTGGGGGTGTAGAAACAGCAATTATCGAGTGTTCGAGTAGTGATAGTCAAGAAGCTTTTTTTTCGATTATCGGTAGCGTAGTGAATATTCTAACTTATGGTGTGGGTGTGGGTGCAGTAGCGGGCTTCACCTATGTTGGTTTTCTTTATATGACTTCACAAAATGATCCAGGAAAAATCAAAATCGCAAAAGATCGCGCAATGCAAATTGTGATTGGACTTTTGGTTTATGCTTTGATGTGGGGAATTTTGAACTTCCTTTTGCCTGGTGGCATCTACGGCAACGGGAATTAAAATGTCGAAAAAAGCCGATCTTGAACATATTAAGATTCGCCTAAAAGAACTCGCTGGTGTAAGGACGCGAGTAATTTTGGTTTGCAATCGTAAGAGTACAGGCTATAAACGTGTAGAAAAAGAGGTGGTGATGCCACTTCGAGAATTTATTCTGCAGCAAAAAGGAATGACTTTTTTACGTTTTGATGTGGAATCACCAACTTTGGAAGAGAATGCGAAAAGACTGGCCAACTTAATTGGGGATGGTGACGTAGTGTTAGCAGCGGGTGGTGATGGAACGGCAGGAATCGGGGTGAATGGGATTATGCAATCTGGTAAGGATGCGAAATTCTATGTGATTCCGTACGGGAATTTTAATGATATTATTCAAATTTTACGGCCAAATTCGGGTAAAAAAGTTTACCCAATTGAAGCCTTGATAGATGGAAAACATTTTCGTTATGCTTTGGCGTATTTTACGGTGGGGATGATGGCGGAATCGACGAAAATTTTTGATGACGAAAAAGTGCGTAGGAAATTAAGAAAGTCAAAATTTAATTTAATCTTTTCTTTGAAGACGCTTTTGATGTGGTTTTTTGTGAATCGTAAGAAAGATTATATTACGATTGACGGTCAAAAATATTCGGACATTCTGGTAGTGAACGGAAAAAATGTGGCGAGATTAATGAAGGGTGGAGAATATTATCTAGGAGAAACTTTTCTCTATACGGAACAACGCTTGAATAACTTTTTTGCCATGGTGTTTTTTATGTTACAGGCAATGTTTAGTGGAATTCCGGGCAGGAAATTGAAAGAAAAGACAATTCATTTTGAAGAAAAGCAGAGAATTTTTATTCAATCAGAGGGTGAATATAAAGATTTAGTGGTGCAGGAAATTAGTTTCTTGAAGAGCAAAAAGTCGATTGAAATCCTGTAAGAAAAATTAAAGATTTCTATTTCGCTTATGTTATAATAAGGCTATATGAGTCTATTACGTGGTGTGGGCGATTTCTTCGCATTGGATATTGGAACCAACTCAATTCGCATGATTCAACTATCGGGCGATGTTGAGAAGGGTTGGGCACTGGAAAAGTTTGCTTATGTGCCGGTGGATAAAAAAATTACGATGGATGATTCGGAACAGGGTCGTAGGAAACTGGCCGAAACGATTTTGGGTGCGAAAAAGCAGGCGGGTATTACTACTAAAAATATCGCAATTGGCTTGCCGGCGCGCAAAACTTACACAGCAATTATTGAAGTACCGAATGCACCAGAGAAGGAATTGGCGAAAACTGTAAAGTACGAAGCTGATCAATATATCCCAATGGCGGTGGATGATGCGAAGATTGATTTTGCGGTGCTTGGAGTATCGCCTAACGATAATACAAAGGCGGAAATTTTGATTTCATCAACGGACCGTGCCTACGCCGAAGAAAGACTCGAAGACATCGAAATGTTGGGCTTAAATGTGATCGCGCAGGAACCAGAGCCAATTGCGATGGTGAGAGCTTTGGCACAGATTGGGGTGGAAGATGCGCGGATGATTATCGATTTTGGAGAAAATTCGACGGATCTGGTAGTGATGTATATGGGGGCTCCGAGATTAGTGCGTTCGATTCCAGGTGGACTTTCTGCCTTTATTAAAACCGTAGCGAATGGACTTTCGATTTCGGAAGCACAGGCAAAACAGTTTATTTTGCAGTATGGACTTTTGCAGGATCAGTTTGAGGGGAAAATTTACCAAACGCTTTCAAGTAATTTGGAAGGTTTTACGATGGAATTAGTGAAGTCAGTGCGTTTCTTTCAGAACAAATATACTGGGGCGCAATTT
>CAUUCV010000101.1:0-3233 GCA_963543745.1 uncultured Candidatus Saccharibacteria bacterium
ATGGGTGATCTTAAGCACTATTCGGCAGATAATGAGCAGATGTTTCGTACGGGTATCGGAGTGGATTATATTGAAGCGATAGAAGTGGATGAGCTGGATCGTGATGAATTACTTGAGGGGCTTCATGAAAAGGGACTCTTCGAGGTAAATGGGCGACCGATTGAGGAAGTGATTGTGGCGCGGGAATTTGACGAGGACGATGAGGACGATGATGACGATTGGCGCGATTGGGGTAATTTCGAAGGGGCGGGCGAATCGGTGGAGGATTTTCTGGCCCAGAATTTAAGAAAGCAGGAGCGTATTGAGGCAATTTATAACGGTGAAGTGAAAGAAGTGAGTCTTGGTGAGTTGACGGCGCTCGCGGAATCTTCGGAAGATTTTAATGACGCCTTTGTTTCCCTGGCGGAGGCGATTATGGGACAGGGCGGAGGTGTGAAATTGAAAACGGATCTCGAAACACATTTAGGTCAGGTGCTAGGGGTGGAAGATTTGGCGGATTTAGCTTCGGGGAAATTGCCAAAAGATTTTGCGCCGAATGACTTAGGGGTGTTTTTATTCGCGAAAAATCAATTGGGAGTGGATTTTGGCAAAATGTATATGGAAGCGAGAGGGGTGAGTATATGAGAAGCTTTAGAAATATTATGAAAAATGGGCGTGAACGCGTGGAAAAATTGCCGGGGACGGTTTATCTGGTGGAATGTGAAACCGATGAAGCAGTGCTAGTGGCGATGCGACTGGAGGTAGTGCGGCGATTTTCTGAGGGGGAGGAATTTATTTCGGTGAAATGGTTTGATACGGTGCGCGAGCGTGTCATGCGCGCGAAGTTGGTTTGGCGCGTGGGCGAATGTTTGGCTTTCGAAAGATTAGGCGCTGACGGGGGTGGAAAGTATTATTTTACACCATTGACGCTAGAAAAATATAATAGTGAAGTGAAAGATTTATTGGTCTCGGGGGAGGATTTTAGGAGCGAGGCGGAAATGATTGAGGCATTCTTAAAAGGTGAGGAAAGCTGATATCGGCCGTGAAAATATTTGGGATTTTGAAAAATATTCAATTCTTTGGCGTTTATAAAAAATAAACTCCCGAAAAATTCGAGAGTTTAGTGAGAAAATAGTAAAGCTAGGCGCCAAGCCGATTGAGGTTGGTGGTTTCAACGTGTGGAATGGAAGTGGATTCTGGTGAAATATCTGTGGAGTCAATCTCGGTTTCGGCGAATTGATCGCAGAGTTTAACCAGATATCGACCACGCTTCAAGGTGGTGACCCACTTTTCCGGAATACTTTTGAGCCCGTATTGAATGCCAGCCAGTGAACCGGTGAGAGCGCCGACCGTATCGGTGTCATCGCCGAGATTAACCGCAGTAAGTACGGCATCTTGGAAGTTGTCAGTGGTCAGAAACGACCAAAGCGCTGCTTCTAGCGTATCGACTACATAGGCGCGAGAAGAGATGAACCCCTTGGGATAGCGATAAATCTGATTTTTCAGAATTCGACTATATAGGGTAATTTCTTCTTTTTCAAACATACTGTAATCGTCCAGCTGGGTTTTGCGATAAGCTTCCTTGGGATTATCACCGCCTAATAAGTGACAAACGAAATTAGTGTAAATCAGGCAACCCAGCACACTAATTGGATGAGCGTGGGTGAGGGATGAAATGTTTTTCACTAATTCGCAGCGCTGTTCACCGGTGATTTGATTTTTGTGACAAACGAAGGCCACTGGCAAAATGCGCATGAGTGAACCGTTGCCGTTATTGGCGTAATGATTCAGGCCACATTTGACAGGATGCCCGCCAGCGAGATAATTTTCAATCGCGCGTTTGCAGGTGCCGCCAATATCAAAAGTGAGCTTGGTAGCAGTGAATTCATCTTGCAGATACCACTTGACAAAATTCTCCATAATGTCGTGATAATGGAAGCGTTTTTGGTCAATTAATGACTGCATCAGGCAGATGGTCATAGACGTATCGTCAGACCAAGTACCAGCAGGTTGATGATGAGTACCGACCGACAGCATTTCGCTGACCGGCATGAGTTCTAGAAAATTTCGATTCAAAAACTCAATGGGCACCCCTAATGCGTCGCCAATAGCTAAGCCGATAAGGCCAGAACGAACTGCTTGCTTTATATCCTTTTTCTCTAAATGTACCATAGTATCTCCTCCTATCGATTGGGTGATGATGCGGGATTATTTGTGAAATGGGACCAATTTTGGGTCAGATTTTTTCACGATTTTTCCGCATCGAGATTCGTATATTATAATAATTTTAGAGTGTTTTGTCAATGAAGGAAAAATCCCCGAAGACAGGCACCGGGGATTTTAGTGAAGAGCTTTAGTTTATTTATTTTTGAATGAATAATCGTTTTTAATATTTTTTGGTGTATAATTTTAATGTCGAAGTCTCTGTACGGGGTGTAATGCTCCTACCGCAGGGGCTTCCTTTTTATATACGATAAAAAATCCCCGAAGATAGACTTCGGGGATTCTAATGTGAGGAATTTAATCGTAGGGATTTATTGTGACGATGTCTCCTAGCTCCTCTATAAGATTTGCGAGGTGACCCTTAAGTTCTATTGGCACTGGTTCGTTTCTGATTAGACTAAAAACGGCACGATAATATTGCAGGATATCCTGCTTTGAAGCATTGAAGCGTTGCCAAATTTTATCGCCAAACTGATCGTAATCTTTCAGAATATCGGTAAGATTATGTATCTTGTCGGCGGTGGCGACAATGTAGGCTTCAATATAATAGGAATTGCCGAGGCGCTTCAGGTAACTTTCCTTACGCTCTTTCCAGGGAAGTTTAGGTTGACCGGCAGTTTTAGGTTCCGAAACATCTTTGACAATGTCGGTAATTTCATCGCCAAAATCGCGACGCATGTCGATCTCAGAATAGACGGCTGGATTGACATCTTCAAGAATATCGTGCAAGATTCCAGCGACAATTGTTGCTTCGTCGTTGGTATATTGACTAATAATCATGCCGACGGCGACAGGGTGGGAAATATATGGGACATCGGTTCCCTTGCGATTTTGACCCTGGTGAGCCTTGGCGGCAATTTTAAGTGCGAGATTAATTTTGTCAGTAAACATAAATTCACCTAACCTTTCGTAATGTGTGTGCGGGTGACTGTTTGGTTAAAATTCCTCAAATTTGTAAGGTGCAATAAATTCACCTCTCTCTCGAGAGGTGAAGGTGTGCAGTAAATTTTTTCGTAAACCTAAATATCTTT
>CAUUCV010000102.1:0-3176 GCA_963543745.1 uncultured Candidatus Saccharibacteria bacterium
ACAGCATCAAAGAGTTTACCGATATCAACAGCTTCGGCTCCCTCACCAAAGATTATGGAGAAATAGTTCTCATCTCTCATATCGTTGGTAATACTCCATCTAACATATTTAGTCGATCGTTATAGGAACGTTGTGCATCAGCCATACCTGGAGCAAGCGCCCGATTAACGAGGTCTTTATCCATAAATACAGGACTGACGCGGTCTTGAGCAAGAAGCTCGTTACCAACAGTTCCAACTTCTGCAAGAGTCTCAAGCTTACGATCAAGAGCATTAAGACCTTTAACTACTTCATCAATAGAGTATCTATTGCTTGCTTGCGCTCTTGTAGCAGGGTTGAGCGCAGAGTAATTAACTCCGCTAGTCAGGTTAAGTGAACCGGCACCGCTCCAGTTATATCCATCGAGATTTGTTGTATCGAGGACAGGAGTAATGGTCGGGTTCATATCCATATTCTCATCCAGATATCCGGTCATCGTCTCCATAGAAGACTGAACGAATTCATTAACCTTATCCATGTTTGAGGAAATAGCATCCATAGATTTAGTAGAACCTAAACCTCCTGCGAATTCCTTAACAATAGCAAGACCTGAACGGAATACACCACGCCATCCATCACCAGAGAAGACACCTTCTTTGGCTGGGGATTGCGGTTGATGATGTTTAACTTTGGAGTTAACCTTGGACATAGCCGAATCTACTGCAGCAAGAGCCGCGCTAGAAGAAAGACCTCCGGCGAAAGCCTTGGTAATAGCCTCACCTGAGTTATACGCAGTACCAGTTCCTTTAAGTCCGCTTTGTGCCGACTTGTTAACTTCTCCCGCAGCCTTGGAGGCTTTACCTTTATTGGCGTCTGATTTCAGGTTGTTAGCATATGAATCAACGGATTTATCGGCAGAGTCTTTACCATCAAACTTCATAGCCTTCTGTGCACTATCAGCAACAGACTTGGCGGATGTTTCGGCAGTGGTCTTACCGTTACCGATGGTTGTGCTATAATTAGTCATACCAACACCGGCCAAGTTTATACCTGGTGTGAAATTACCCAATGTGGTATTAAGGTTTTGTTGAGTTGTGCTGGCTTTTGTATTAACATCACCCGACATCTTATCCATACTAGCGCCGACTTTAGCGTTAGCATCGTCTACAGCAGAGGCTGCTTTATCACCCATACCCTCAATAGGTTTAGTATATTCATCCATGTTCTCTTGCGAGATACCTGCGAAGTCACCGGAAGCAAGTTTATCGAGCATCTCTTGATTGATCTCACCAGATTTAACGCCAGCTAGTGCCTTAGTAATATCCAGTTGACCACCCATATGCTCATTAAGCTTGGTGAATGCAGAAGTAATAAGACCTGTATCGAAGCCTTGTCCATTACCAGAAAGACCTTCTTCAACAGATTTCTTGACTTCTTCACCGTTAGCCTTAGCTTGTTCTTTGGCTGTCAAGACGCCATTAGCATAATCAAAGCCTGCAGCCTCGGCAATAAGCTTGATTTGGTTCTCAGACATACCAAGTTCGGCCATCTTAGCCAGCAGCTTACCTGCTTCTTGCGCAGAAATTGAACCATTTTGAAGTCCTTTGATAAACTCTTCAGGACCTTGGATACCGAGTTGAGAACAGTAGATGCGGAAGACATCTAAACCATCTTTACCAGATGCGGCAAAGCGACGAGCAGCTTCGGCTTCTTCAGGACCAAGTTGATCCATGGTTTCAATAGCTTTCTTGATACCTTCTTCCGTTGCGATGGATGGGTAATCCTTAAGTTCATCAAGCGCCTTACGTCCAGACTCAGCAAATGCCTTAAATGCTTCATCAACTTTAGGCGTCATCTCTTTGACTTTATCACCAATGAATGGGATATTCTCCATAGACTTAAGCATAAGCACCGTCATGATACGAAGACCTTCTAAGATTACCTCAGTAAGCGCTTCGACCATCTCAAGACCGGCCATAACTAGAACATTCTTGTTATTTCTAATCCATTGAGCTACTTGTAGTAACCCTTGTAGGAACGCATCACAGAATTTAGTAAACCAGCCAGGCATCGCTTCAGTTAATTTAATAACTGCTTCACCCGCAATAGTTACAAGCGTTTCCGCTATTTGAGCCGCCATAGATAGGATACCTTCAAGGAGTCCAGTCATCAAACGAATACCAACTTGGATAATTCGTCCGATATTTCCTTCGACCCCTTCAATAAAACCTACTACGATACCTGTTACGACACCAGCTGCAACACGACCCATATCGTCAGCACCTTTGGCTGCTTCTTTGAAGAAGTTGGCAACATTCTGTCCGCCTTCAGAACCGAGCTTAGATGTTGTGGTTATCATGTCGTTCATTGCTTGAATGAATCCGGTAGCAGCATTAAGGAAACCAGCTAAGGCGTCGGCTGCGACTTTGACACCTAGACCAAGAAGTAGGAAACTTCCTGCTAATACAGCTACACCGACCATACCCATTGTGGAATTCCCAAGAATGCCCCCAATAACAGCAAGTCCTGCTACAATAGCGCCGAGAACAGCGACTTTAGTCCAGATATCATCAACTGGGATTTGGGTTAGCATTTGCATACCAAGAGCCGCGACGACCAAAGCGCCTACCGCCACACCAATGGCAATAAGACCTTGAGTTTTTATTCTTTCACTAAGTTTAGCTAGACCAATGAAGCCAAGCATAACGGCGCCTAAGGCAACGACCGCGGTAACGACATTTCCTAGGTCTGTATTCATCTTACTTAGGATAAATAGACCAGCCGCTGCAACTACAACTTCCGCTGCAATTACACCAAGACGCTTAATACCATGCGATGCTCCATCTCCGGCAACCGCGCCATCGCCAAGCTTCATAGCAAGTAATGAGAATAATCCCACAACGATAGTAATACCGCCCAAAGCGTTCATGAACGTATCAGGATTTGGCATCTTGCCTAATTCTCCTGCAAGTTCTGACATCATTTTGAATAAAAGTATCATACCACCGAACATTACAAGAGCGTTCTTAGCGAAGGACTGTTTAGAGTTGTCTAGTTGTCCGAATGCAAATGTCATAGCCGCCATAACACCAAGCATAGCTAGAACTGCCACACCACCCTTAAGTAAAACATCGGTTTTCATCTCACCGAGGGTTTGGATAGTAGCCGACATCTTCTTGATAGCGGATGCCATAGCA
>CAUUCV010000103.1:0-3133 GCA_963543745.1 uncultured Candidatus Saccharibacteria bacterium
AAGAGTGGTAAGATTAGACATTCCATAAAACATATAGCTCATATTCGTCACATTGGAGGTGTCGAAACTAGAGAGGTTAAGGGTGGTAAGATAAAACATATCTAAAAACATAGAATACATACTCGTCACCTGGGAGGTATTAAAATTGGAGAGATCTAACTCTAAAAATTTTTGTATTTTTTCACTACCGTATCCTGAATAGAACATCTTACTACTATCTGTGTTTAAATAAACCTTCTCTGGTTCAGTATAATAATATACTGATTCAGTATTAGGATCTGCCCAAAGTTTAATTTCACATTCAGAATCTTCATTCTCAATATTAGCAACGTTGATAGTCGATGCCGGCGCAGTCAAACTCCTCCTAAAATATTTCATCTCAACAAATTCATTTTCCAGCAATGACTGAAGCTTTTTGTTAAAGTCTGGACCTTCGGTCATGATGGCTTTTGGTATATATGGATTTGAAACCACTGAAACAATAAGCCTGTTTTCATAATTACCAGGTTTAAGGCTACTATTTAACTTCATACCAAGTTTGATATTATGATTCTCCTCCTCAGTGGATTTTTCGGTAGTCTTAATCAAATTTACTGGAGCAGATTGTGCCGGAATTGGACTAAAATCAACATTATCATCAAACCTATACCCCCAAGTATTTGCTGGAAAATTAGCAAGAGAATAAGTGGAAGTAATTGAATTAATTTTAGTATTTATAGCTGGATTAGTATTTAATAAAGCCGTTTCTTCGGTCTTAGAACTAATTGTGGCGGTATAGCCAGTCTTATTCGTCGTATTTATTTTAAGATTTATTTCGTGTTCAGCAGTCTCATCGCTAGATTCAATAATTTCGGTACCATCTATCGAAGCGGTAGATTCACTAATAGAAGCCGAAAGAGTAGCTTTATACTCAGCAAATGAATTCTGGCTAAACGTAAAATTTAACGTAAATGATACTAAACCTATAAAAATCCAAAAATAACCTTATCTAAAGATAAATTCAAAATACTAAACTTTTTCCTCACCATGATAACCTTATTTTACCATAAGAATCTTCAGAAAAACCAAAAGAGTTATTAATTCACTATAGTAAATTTAAGACTTCCTAGTAAAATATCCCTGCACGCCCGGGCGATCCACGCGGAGCCAAGTCAAATCTGCGGTATTTGGATCCGTCAAGAATGAGCCATTACCGCCACGGAGCCTTTTGCGGTAATTAAAAATTCCCTGACTAGCCACTACATTGTTAGTCGTAAATCTATCGCTTGCGTATATTGTTGTCAAATTATCAGACTCATAATTGTTAATCGCAAAGATATACCCCATATCCGTCACATTTTGTGTATTAAAGGTAGAAATGTCTAAGATTTTTAAGCTTGGCATACTAGAAAACATTCCATTCATTGTCGTTACATTACTTGTATCAAAAGAGGTTAAGCTTAAATTTTCAATAGCATTCATTCCTCCAAACATATGAGCCATATTAGTTACATTTTTAGTATTAAACTTAGATAGGTTTAACCCTACCAGAACTGGTGTATTAGTAAACATCCTCCCCATATTTGTCACTTTTTCTGTATTAAAATTATCTCCAAAGTTAATTTCATTAAGCCTACTAGCTGCTTCGAACATGCTGTACATATTTGCAACATTCGAGGTATTAAAACTTGATAAATCTAATTTCTGCACATTGGTGCCATGGAACATGTAGCTCATGCCAGTGACTTTGGATGTATCAAAATTAGATAAATTAAGTTCTGTTAACGAAAATGTGTCGCCAAACATTGCTGTCATATCGGTAACTTCACTAGTATTAAAATTAGCAAAATTAATTGTTTTAAGATTTTGCATCCAATAAAACATAGCGTGCATGGTTTTTGCTTCACTGGTATCTATATTAGAAAAATCTAAGCTCTCGATCTTCGTAAACCACTGAAACATACGCTGGGCATTGGGATTTAAATAAGTCGTACTCACCGGCGCATAGTAGTATACTGTTTGGTCCGCCGCATTATACCAAGACTTAATTTCATAATCAGACAGATCAGGGTCTTCAATATTAATTGTTGATACAGAATTGGCTGGAGCTACAGTGCTTCGCTTGAAACCCTTAATACTCGGTTTGGTTAGCATAGAATCAGGACCAGAATAGTAAGCTGGATTTGGGTCTAAATTTCCTACCCTAGTATTAAAATCCGGACCATTCGTCATCATGGCGCGCATTGTATACGGATTCGAAACAAAAGACAGAATTAGTTTATTCGTATAATTCCCAGATTCGAGATTATCAGATAATTTCATGCCGATACTCAGCTGATTCGATTCATTGCCATTAGTCTTCCCTGTAGTTTGAAGAATTTGTGATGGTGTAGACAAAGCTGGAATCGGTGCATAATTCATAGATGAGCCAAATTTATAACCCCAAGTGTTATTAGAAAAACCTCCTAGTAGTTCAGCGGAAGAAATCGAGTCAATTTTCGCCCCAGTAGTAGAACTACTATTAGTTAGCGCCGTATTTTCTGTTTCCGCGCTCAATGTAGCAGTATAGCCCGTGCGATTATTCGTATTGACTGTGAAATTAAATGGAATTTCTGTGGTCTTATCTGTACTATTTATCACTTGATTCCCATTCACCTGCAGATTCGCTTGGTCCACTGAAGCTGAAAGTGTCGGCACAAAGAGAGCCGAAGTATTACGAGCAAAAATAAAATTACAAAAAGAAATAAGTGCCAAAAATAAACCGAGAAATTTTAGTTCCCACTTAAACACCCCCCCCCCGTAAGGTGTAGCAATTTGTGATTTTTGGCCTTGCATAATATTTATTTTACCATAAACGTGATGGTTTTTATGGTTTTCTAGTGAAGAGACCTGGCACACCTGGACGATCAATTTTTAGGAGGTAAATTCCTGGAGTAGTATTACCATTACTACTAGTGCCATTACCGCCTACCAGATTTTTCATTTGCCAAAAGATATCGATATTGGCTTGTGAGTCGGTCGTATTATAGGCTAAGGCTGCTCTAATATCAAAATCTGCTGAAGCATAAATGCGCCTCGTGATATTCGCCTCAGGTCGATCTGTGTAGAACATTGCCCGGAAGGTTTTAACTTTTGGTGTCTTAAAGCTACTTAG
>CAUUCV010000104.1:0-3119 GCA_963543745.1 uncultured Candidatus Saccharibacteria bacterium
AATTAGTAGCGGAATCGGTATGAAAACTAGTTAAGTCTAGAGAAGTGAGTGATGAATTACTATAGAACATCCCCTGAAAATCCTTAACTTTGCGCACATCAAAATGCGAAACATCAACAGAAGCAAGACTTTCAGCATTCATTAGGAAGTCAGCAAGAGTTTCCACTTCGCGAGAATCAAAATGAGACAAATCAATCGAAGTCATTTTCGATAGATTATTAAACATCTCGGAGCTATCTTTATTGAGATAGACATCGATCACGGCCGGGGTGGACTGAAAAATCATGGACTTAGTAGCCTGGTCGTAATAGAGATAAATCGGATCATAGGTGTCATCGAGCGAGACATTTTTATAGCCAAAATCTTCATAGGTTGGCTTGGCTGGAGTGAGAGTCGGTAAGGATGCCGGACCTTGCCATTTGACAGAGTTAACTTCTTCGAGAAGACCATTAGTCAATTCGCTCATGGCGGCCTGGATGGCTGACCCAGGGGCGAGACGAGTAATATTGTCAAGCGGATTAGTAATCACAGATACAACTAGTTGGTTTTGGTAAACACCCGGCTGAAGAGCACCAGAGAGCTTCAATCCAACAGAAAGATTGATATTATCACCCTGCTTGGCATGAGTATCGGACTCCTTTAGCTTGTATGGGTTTGAAGCAGGAGAGACTGGCAAGTAACTACCAGTGGTGCCGGGAGCGGAAATACCCCATTCATTATCTTGGAAGTTATTCAGTGATTCGGATTGACCGATGGAATTAATACGGAGGCCACCAGATTTTAGTGCGGTATTTTCGTCCTTAGATGAGATAAAAACTTTGTAGCCAGTACGATTATTGGTGTTCACATTGATCGAAAATGGCACACTCGAACTGCGATCAAGGTTCGAGCCGAAGATGATATCGGTGCCATCGATGTTAGAAATTTGGGTTTGATCGATTGAAACACTGAGCCTTGGGGTAAAAGCGGAAGTATTTTGCGTAATCATTAACAAATTAAAAGCCAAGCCAAGACAGAGCGCTGCGCAGAATTTCTGAATGATTTTTTGACGCGACACCAGAAAAATATCTGGGAAGAGATTTGTGAAGATTGGCATAACAATTTTATTTTAGCACAAACTTTTTTGGCGTGAAATAGTAATTATGCTTAATGTGCTATAATTAGGAAAAGTAAACGAGATTTTTATGAATATTCCACATGGCCTGAAGAATGAAAACGAAATGCCGGAAACGCTTCTCGCGCTAGATATTGGTACCGAATATATCAAGGCGGTGATTGCCGAACGTCAGGAAGGTGATAAATTAATTATTCGCGGTGTCGGTAAAGAGCATCAGGCGATGGGCAATATGTACGCGGGGGCGATTGCGGATATTCCAGCAGTGATTACTGCCTGCGAAAAGGCTTTATCACGCGCAGAAAATATGGCCGGAGTGGTGGCAAGAACTTGTTCGGTAGGGATTGCCGGTGAATTAATCAAAGGCAACACGAAAACTGTGCGCTACCGTCGTAAAGACGGCAATAAGCCAATTTCCGACCAAGAAATGCAATTGATTATCAAACGCGTGCAAGATAAGGCCGAGGAACAAGCGCGCGAAGAAGTCGCACTAGAAACCGATAATCCAGACGTGGAGGTGCGCCTAATCAATTCTGCGATTGTTTCCCTTTCGATTGACGGCTACAAGGTCAGCAACCCAATCGGTTTTAAGGGTTCAGAATTAGTCTTACAATTCTATACAGCGTTTGCCCCACTAGTACATATTTCGGCGATTGAAAAAGTCTGCGCGGAATTAAACCTCGACTTAGTGGCGGTGGCGGTAGAGCCTTTTGCGGTTTGTCGCGCCTGTCTTGGTAATAATCTCGATTCTAATCTCTCAGCCATTGTGATGGATATTGGTGGCGGCACGACGGATATTGCAGTGGTAGACAATGGTGGCGTAGAAGGCACGAAGATGTTTGGCATCGGTGGTCGGAGCTTTACTCATCAGGTAGCTAGTCGGGTGGGGCTTGATTTTGATACAGCAGAGTTAGTGAAGATTCAGTATAGTGGGCTGCTTTCTAATGATTTACATGCCTTGAAGACCCTGACGGTTTCCGATGCGGAGCGCATGAATGAAATACAAAATATTTTGAACGTGCCGGACCGTATGAAGAAGGTAGAAAAAGCCATCGCGGATAATACCGAAGTTTGGGTTTCTGGTGTAGGTTTGGCATTATCTGATTTTTCCCTGCTTGAAGCTTTGCCAAATAAGATTTTACTCTGTGGTGGTGGAGCTGGACTTTCAACCTTACAAGAAGCACTAGCCACTTCAGATTGGTATGAAGATTTGCCTTTCGCTAGGCGCCCGGTAATTCATCTTCTAGATGACGTGGATATCCCAGACATTCAGAATGCCACGGAAATTGATTTGGATTATTCTTTTATTACGGCTTTTGGACTTCTGCGTGTGACGGTAGACACGCTAAATAGCGAAGAGGAAGACACTGGACTTCGCGCAAAACTAGCCAAGTTGCTACAAAACTAATGTAAGAGAACGCCGCATACCCCATTCCGGAGACGCTCTAGGGAAAGAATGTCGCATGCCTTTTATCGGACCGCTCAAGGGCGCTTGCCCAAGCCTATGTCCTCAAAAGGCAAGACGGCATTCTTTTTTTTGGAAGCTACAAAATGAGTAACGATATTCTCTTTTATAAACCTAAAAAAGTCTAATTATAGTTTTCTGGTAAAGTAGCCTGGACGACTGTTGGTCGGGTCGTCGATACGAAGCCAGGTTTTATCGGCAGTGGATGGATCGGTTAAATATGAGCCAGCACCACCACGAAGCTTCTTGCGATTTTTAAACATTCTTGAAAAGTCTGTAAGTTTAGCAGTATTAAAATCATTATTTACGTATATTTTTTCTAGTTTATCCTTAAGTATATCTTCATCTTTAAGGTAAAACATACCATACATGCTCGTCACCTGAGAGGTGTCGAAGTTGGATATATCAAGGGTGATAAGATTAGGCATGCCAGAAAACATACAGCTCATATCCGTCACATTCGAGGTATTGAAGCTGGAGAGATTAAGAGTGGTAAGATTAGACATTCCATAAAACATATAGCTCATATTCGTCACATTG
>CAUUCV010000105.1:0-3115 GCA_963543745.1 uncultured Candidatus Saccharibacteria bacterium
GGTTTCTGGCTTTCAGTATTAGCTTATTTTGCCATAGTAAAAATAGTGCCGTTAGTTACATGCTATTTTTATGGGACTAAGGATGAGTTAAAGGATCTTTATCGAAGGCCGGGATTTTTGGTAAAATCTTTAATTTCATCAATTGTAATTTCTGTAATAACATTGCCAATCAGCCTATATTTCTTTGGTAAATTTACTTGGCTTTCGATTCTGGCGAATATGGTACTATTGCCGAGTTTACCCATTGTTATGGGTTCGGTGGGATTGATTGCGGTATTGGGTGATTTATTGATATTTGGGATCAGTTTAGAAAAAATACTAATTTGGCCATTGAAAATTCATACACACGTAATAAATGTTTTGGCTGAACAGGAATCTTCTATTTTAGATTTTCCGAAGAAAAAATGGTGGTATTTTTTGGTATGGTTAGTGGTTTTTATATTAATTCGATTTGCTGAGAAGAATATCAAGGTAGGCTACGATAATAGCAAAAAGCAAGAGCGAGGGGCGCACGATGGCGATGAAGTTCAAAAGCTGGATACTTATATCATCAAATGGTATGAGGAGATTGATCTTGGCGGCGCAAATGGAGACCAAAAGCACGGCGTAAATCAAGCTTTCAAGAAAACGTAAAATGCCAAAAAGACTGTCTTTATTGGATTTGAAATAAAGAATTAACGGAAAGAGAAAAACTAGGGAGATGTAGATAGTGCTGAAAATTGTATTTTCTGGGATGCCGTTTAGGAATTTAGCAAATAATTCGGTTAGATCGTTGCCGAAGGTGCTATAAATGGTGTTACCGGCGATAGTGGCAAGTAAAGCAATGCCAATATGTCGTCTAAGCATAGAGAATAGAATAAAGAGCAAGACGATTAAAAGTAAAATAATCATAAGTTAATTATACTATATGATAACTTGTTCTGGGCTGAAAGAGATATAAAAATCTGACACCTAGAGGCGTCAGATTGGGTTAGGTATTTTGGTTTAGAGATCTTAGCTTAGATGCCAACCTTATCTTTAAGAGTGCGGCCTTTTGCATTATGTTCAATATATTTGATGATTGGTAGAGCGACGTTGCGGTTGGTAGCTTTTTCAATACCAAATCCTGGCGAAGCATTAACCTCGAGGATTAATGGACCACGAGCGGAGCGCATGAGGTCAACACCGGCAACATGGAGGCCCATGACTTTGGCGGCTTTAATTGCGAGCTTTTCTTCTTCTGGAGTAAGTTTAATAGCAGTGCCAATGCCACCTTTATGGAGATTGGAACGGAAGTCATCATCAAGAGATTGACGCTTCATTGAGGCAACAACCTTTGAGCCGACCACAAAAGCACGAATATCGGTGCCAGCAGATTCTTTTATGTATTCTTGAATTAAAATATTGGTACCGTCCTCATTGTAGAGATAGAAAGCCTGTAAAGCAGAGCGGGCAGCTTTCTTGGTCTCGGCTAGAACGACGCCATTGCCGTGGGTGCCGGTCGCAAGTTTAATGATAGCTGGAAGACCGATTTGTTCAAGAAGGTCATCAATGTCTGCGGTGTTGCGTGAGACTAAGGTTTTTGGTGAAGCAATGCCAGCTTTGGCGAAAATTTGAGCAGAGCGAAGCTTGTCGCGGACACGAGTGATTGAGATCGAACTAGAAAGTGTCCAAGTGTTGCTCATTTCAAATTGGCGAACTACGGCGCAGCCGTAACGGGTGAGACCATTGGCGATACGAGGTAAAATTGCGTCGTAGTGAGGAAGTGCTTCTCCGTTATAGTAAACTACAGGATTATTTTCGGAGAGTGAAAGATAACAATTTTTGTACTTAATGATGTCAACTTCATGACCACGCTTGATGGCTTCTTCGTAGAGACGAGTGGTGGAGTAATTCTTTGGTCCGTTGGAGAGAATGGCGATTTTCATTTTAGTCTTCCTTGCTGATTAGTTGATTAAGATTTTCTTTAGTTTGATTGATGTAGGATTTTGAAACGTCAACTAGGTACCGTCCTTTTAGAGCATGCTTACCAAGTAATATTGGGTAGCGGTTTTTATGACGGCTGCTAAGGGTAAACGAAGTTTCAAATTCTGACCCGTTGATGCTAATCTTTAGGTTGGTTTTATAGCGTTTTTGACCGTGTCCATTAGAGCTAACAATGGTAATATCTCGATATTTTCCTTTGGGGATAACGATAGTCTTTGAAGTTTTGGACTTTTTAATCTTTTCAGTGACTTTAGTGGGTGTGTAGTCTGGATGAGCGTAATCGCGCTTTAATTCCCTTGGAGAAGTTTTATGTTGATAAAAACTAGGGAGACTTATTACTAAATCACCATCTTCGTTAACTTTAGCGCTGTTAATATGGAGAGAGCTGCTGTCGGCACCAGAATCGATTTTGGCAGGAATATCTAGAAAATTATGGCCATCTGCAAAGATTGAAACTAGGCAGAATTCACCGATAAGTTTAATATTAGATTGTTTCATATAGATTATTCCCACTTAATAATTATCGCTGTATTATAACATGAAAATAGCATTTTGAAAAGTGCTAAAACATAGGTAACTGACTCTTAGTGAGCGATGGATGTAGGTTGAGTGGTGCTGGTTATTTATTGGGCGATTTCAAACCAACAAAATCATCAGATAGATTATCGGCGGAAAATGGGTCTTTAAGATTTTTGGTATCTTCGAGAGTCTTTTCGAAATTTTCGCGGAATTCTTCAAGAGTTTTTGAGTCGAGATTGCCGTATTCTGGGAAAGAATAAGTTTTTTCAGGTTGGTCGTCAGATTTGACTTCGTGCTTCTCTGGCAAAAAACCTGGGCGGGAGCGATCTAGATAAATGTCACCACTATTGTGATAGATAACTAGAGAAATGGTGGTAGTAAGGATGGTGATTAGGGTTGCGATTAAGCCTAAGCGCATAAGATTGCGACCACCGGAGGACATTTTTGGCATAATTATCGTCCCTCCACTTGATTAGCAGGATTGGTAATGCTTGAAGCTTTGGTAGCATCGGCTTTTTCGGGAGTAAAACGAATATTTTCGCCTTCAATTTCGATTTTTTTAATCTCTACAAGGTATTTTTCTGCAGTTTTGGTAAGATCTTCAACTTTTTGATTGAGTTCCTTACGCGAT
>CAUUCV010000106.1:0-3107 GCA_963543745.1 uncultured Candidatus Saccharibacteria bacterium
ATAGCAACTGATTGACCGTTTGGAAGAACGGTGACCTGGACGGTTACTTCAGAAGAAGTAGCTTCCTGGGCGTAAGTTTGATTAGTGAGCGCCAGGCCGCCGACTAGGGTCAAGCCTGCTATTCCTAATGCGCCGATGATTGATTTTTTATTCATTTTTCGCCTTTATTATTTTTATTTTTATCTGTGCCAGGGTCTAAATAATTAACTTAGACTTCTGAGCACGACGCTTTCTAAGTACGATGATAAACCATACCACAGCCGTTGTCAATAGCATAAACAGAATAATTAGAACAAAGATAGGTACGATTAAGACAATCTTGGTAGATTTTTCTTCTTTACCACCAGCCGAGATAGTGGAAGTAATGCGATAAATACCGAAGGCTGGACTATCTTTCCATTCGAGATCAACATCACGGGTGGTATCTGGTAAGACATCGAAGCCCTTAGTGTCTTCAAAAATTGAACCGCCGAAGAGCTTTTCTACTTTCATGCTGACGGTGGCACGAAAATCGGTATTACCAGTATTTTCGACCGTGGCAGAGGTTCGAATATTACCAGAAACACGGAAACCGTCGAGATGATATTTGGAAATTTTGGCTTCTTCCCTGGTTTCACCTTCAGTTTTACCGTAAAGAGTCAAGCCAACGCGGGAAACCGTTTTAATACCAGTGGAATTGAGGTCGTCCTTTGGAATAGCTTCCGCGAAGATGACGGCGTATTGACCACCGGCTGGTACATCCTGAGGTACGGTGACACGATATTTCACAACCTTGGTTTCGTTTGGCTGAACCGAATAGGTAACATCGGAGACATATTTACCGGAAGCATCTTCAAAGGTTGTCCAGCGTGTAATTTGAGTGCGGGAACTTTCCTTCGAGAAGTTTAGTTCATATTTTTCATTGGAAACGGAATATGGAGTAGCATAAACCTTGAAATCGAAAGGATCAGTACCAATATTAGAGACATTAAAGGTGAAGTCGGAAACATCGCCACCCTTGAGATAGACGGTGTTTTTGACTGGGGAAATTTGGATTTGGACTTTTGGCTTTTCGGCTGGTTTTTCGTCGGCATAAGTAGCAGAGGTTTTCGCTAAACCGAAGAAACCGGAGAGACCTAGCCCAAAGAGGGCTAGAGTCAAGATACGTTTAATGTTAGTTTTCATCAAATACTCCTTTAGAAATCAGATTCGACGCGAGGTGCGGACTTGGTATTAGATTTTTTGTTCTCGTATTTCTTTGAAACAAGCCAGAAGATAACAGAGAGGATAAAGAGAACGAGTAAGACGATAAGCCAGATTGGACAAAGGATCACGAGTTTACGAGAAGTATTGTGGGCACTACCAAAGGTAATGTCTTGCTCGACCCAGAAGATACCGATACCTGGAGATTTTTCCCAAGTTTCCTTACTGAGGCGCTTAGTATTAGGGAGAGTGGTGCGGTAAGTAGGGTTTTCTTCGTTAGTATAGACTTCTTCTTTAGAGAAGAATGGGAAGACACGAAGAACATATTTGACATCCTCATCGGTGTTACCACAGTTTTCGACACGAGAGGTACCGGAAATTGGTGGGTTGAAGAGAATAAATGGAAGATTATTTTCCAAAATCTTAGTACAGTGGTTAATCTTACCATCAATATGAGAGTAAATTAACATACCGATACGGGTGACTTCGCGAATGGTATTAGATGAATTTTCACTGGAGGCGTTCTCCACCATAATAGAGGCATATTGGCCACCACCTGGAGCATTTTGTGGAACCTTCACGGTGTATTCAATGGTAGTTTCCGAATTTGGATCGAGATGGCCAGTGGTAGTACTAAAAGTAAACCAGTTAGAAATCTTGGTGTAGTCGGATGATGCATCGAAAGTTGGGTCGTAGTTTTCATTACTGACTGAGTATGGTGCAGCATAGACCTTAAAGTCAAAGGCATTAGTGCCGATATTCTGGACACGGAACGTACCTTGTTTAGTTTCACCTGGCTTCAAGGTGCCAAGCTGCTGAGAAGCAGGAGAAACCTGCATGTGATTGGCAAGACGTTCGGCACTGTTATCTGCGTGGACTGGGCGAACAATGCCGAAGAAGAGCGGCAAGGCAACTGCCATACCGAAAATTAGACCTTTAAGTTTTTTCATTTACCTCCTAGTTATATGCTATTTATTATACACGAGCAAAAGCGTAATTCAATAAAAATTAAGCTCTAGGTGCCCGGATTTTCTGAAACGGTTAGGACCACTACATCTTGATAATTCCCTGGAATTTCAGACCCAGTAGCAGCAACGTGATAATTTATATTAGTAGTTTCGTCGATGACCTGCTTGGCAGTATTCAGGTTCTTAAAAATCGAGGCATCAGTGGCCGTAACAGCCTTATGCGTAATAGTGCCGACCGAGTAATTCCAACCAGCCTGAGAACCGTCGAGCGCTCCGTTTTTAGCTGGAATAGTGCTTGTAGTGGTCGTATCGTGAACAAGGTTGGTATTAGAATCCTTATCACGAATATTAATATTGTAGCCAGTGACACTGTTTGTCTTCACGCGAATAGTATTAGTAAGATTCTTAACCTGACCCGGATTAATCGTATCTACTACTGTACTAGCGCCAGACGTGATATTAAGAAAAGATGCGATGGTAACATTCACATCCAAGCTGTTCTTCTTTTCGATAGCAAAAGTGCTAAGTGGCAAGGCCATTAACCCACAGGCAGAAGCGACGCCAAGAACGCCTACCACCTTCCCAATATGTTTCATATTTTTTCCTCTACTTATTTGTATCTAGTATAGTTTAGCATTACCAGAATGTCAAATAAAAATCAGCTCCTTTTCAGGAGCTGATTCATCAGTCAATACAGGGAAATTAGTTCTTGGTAACAGTGTAAACGATAACGTCTTCGTAGGTACCTTGGCGTTGTGCTGCACCTGGTTCGATACGATAAGTCATAGCAACCTGCTCAGTTGAAGGGCCAGTAGTGTTCTTAACTACGAGAGCGGTTTCAGAATTTTTAACCATAGCGGTGTCAGCTACGAGATCACCACCCTTGAGGCTCCAAGAACCAGTACCAGAAGCGGCGGTTGGGATGAAGTCTACACCAGCGACAGAACCGGTGATACC
>CAUUCV010000107.1:0-3089 GCA_963543745.1 uncultured Candidatus Saccharibacteria bacterium
CGCCAATCGAAAATTCGAGTTTACATCCGTCGAGAAGCTCACATATTTATAAGCTGAATATTTATCACTTAATTCAAGCCTTAAATCGCTATTTTCCGCCAAAATTATATCATATATGATATATAAATTATAAATATTCGAACCATCACTTTGATTCGTAAAAGTAATTACATCACGAATTTTAATTGTCTCAATCTTCTGATTCAAAGTCTCAAAAATTGTTCGCCCCATCGCCTCTTCTGGCTGTTCACCAAAATTAATCTTCCCCGCTGGCAAACACCACATCACCGCGTCCGAGTCATCATGTAGCACTTTTTTCAATAACAAAAAGCTATCATCTTTTTTAATAATTCCAACTACCCTAACTTTTTGCTTCATCCATTCCCACCAAAATTCTCATGGTTAATATGTCTATTATAGAACAAAAAATCCTAGTGGCATATATTTTCCGTAATATCTAACTACGGTGGGTAAAATCTTATGTAATAATTCCACAGAACCATTACCACGAAATCCCTTAACATGACTATACAGAAAATCATGTTGCCACTAGGATAATTTGATTATAGCAGTAAAAATTGCTTTCTGCAATTCAAATCTAGCCCCCTCCAACCCCTTATCAAGCACTAATACTCACCAGTTATAACCACCTGACAATATTTACAATTCACCCAATATTTTAACCTATGCCGCCCCAACTAACAGATAGAACATACTTAAAATTCCCACCATCACATTATAAGTTATGGTCGATAATGCACTGCCAAAAATTACCAAGAATAGATAAACAAACAAAATCCCCATGCGCATTTCGATAAAATCCATCATCTCGCGTAATTTATCTGACAAGAAGTAATACAACACCCTCGACCCATCTAGTGGAGGAATTGGAATTAAATTAAACGCCATAAAACCCAGGTTCATAATAATCGTTTGGCCAAAAATAAACCCGATCACGCCTCGATCATCTAAAAATCCCGTAAAATAACCAATCATAAACATCACAAAAGCAATCAAAAGATTCATCATCGGTCCAGCTAGTGCCACAATTGCCATCGAGCCTTCCCCATTCTTTAAGTTTCGTCTGTCTACCGGTACCGGTTTCGCCGCACCCAGCACTACGCCACCCGTCAGATAAAGTAAAACTGGCAGGATTACCGAAGTAAATAAGTCTAAGTGCACTAATGGATTTAAAGATAACCTCCCCTCGTCCTTAGCTGTGGTATCACCCTGAAAATACGCCGCATAACCGTGCGCCACCTCATGCAACACCGTAGAAATAATGATAACTATAAAGACAATTATAAGATTATATGGGTTCATATTCATACATATATTATATCACCCAAAGGCCCAAACCCATCCAGTCAATCATGAACACTATTTTTACTCAGAATTTACCATTGAACACATTTTTTATACAATCCCCAACCGCTTTACTACGCTTCATCAAAAAACTCGCTATTTCGCGAGTTCTTTGAATACATTTTTTAATTAAGTACTACCACTTCCTGTGTAGTTGGTAAATCTTCTACACGCTTAATTTTCAGTTTCTTTTCCGTGCGAGCACTTAATTTAAGCTCCGCCACCATACCGTCGACATTTCCTGTCGCGACAATCATTTTCGGACCAATCTCTCTAATTGCACGCACTGAGCTAGTACAGAGGATATCTGAGACACCAATATCATCTAACCCTTCTTCAATATCACCCAAGATACCGATACGCACCCCAGATACACTCACATCATAAATAGTTTTTGTATTGTTCATTACTGGTACACCTAAGATGGATACTTCCCCAATTTCGTATTCACCCGGGCCACTAATCACTCCCACACCAAGGTCAGCTGCAATAGTACCTTCTACGAAATTAATCGTAATCTGCTTTGTACTAGTCTTAATCGTGATAGTTTCTGGACTTTTACTTTCTAATTCAAACATTTTCCTCCTTTATTTGCTCGGCCACCCTGCTATTTTACTAATTCAACATTCCTTCTGGATCATATTGGACGAGATGCTGCATTTCCATAATTTCTTTTAAGAATCGATCTTTTACACTCAAACGATATTTAAAATCATCACGCGAGATGATCACATAATTTAATGGTTTCCCCTCTTTTTTCTCAACCACTTCTGCCCAACGCGAAAGCTTTTTCGTCCTATCATCCCCCACAATCAGCATATCAATTCCATCTTGTCCTGGCACGCGGTTCGTCACGAATAGAAAACTCAGGTATGACTTTACTGGGCGAATGTATTCATCCCAAGTGCTATCTTTCACTGCAGTCTCTACCAATACCTTATCTACCTTAGTCGAAAACATCATATTTAGGGCTCTCGCAAATGGATGCTTGGTGTTCGCTGAATAATAAACCTTATTATCATAGGTTTCGTTCTTAATTACGCCAATTGATTCAAGATTACTTAATTCACGACGTACGGAATTAATTTGTTCATCGATGACCCTAGTCATTTCCCTGACATAATAGGAACGCTCGATGTTGCTAAAAAATAATGATAATAATTTTGTTCGCGTTTTCGAGCCGAACAATTTTTCTAAAGGAGTTGTATTTTCTTTGCCCATATTACTTATATTTTAGCACCAGAAACTGTATTTTAGTAGTGTTCAACCAGAAACTTCTCCAAAATCTTGTCTAAAATTTCTTCACGCTTGTACCATTTTATTTCCGGGTTCCGCTTAAACCAAGTCATCTGGCGTTTTGCCAACTGAAAATCTGAGGTGGAAGCTAAATTTATCGCCTCCTCCAGGCTCGAAACTCCATTCAAATAATCCCAAACATATCGATAAATATTACTCTTCATCGCCGGTAAACCAAAATCATACCTAGAGGCCAAGTTGCGGCACTCCTCATACAGTTCCTCATTAAACATCGATTGAACACGTTTTTTAATCCGCGCACCTAGCTCCTCGCGATCAGTCCAAATACCATAAATTTCGTACTCATCCCCCATTTCTTCCCGATCAAGTTCCCCCTTCTTCGCTTCCTCTGAAAATTGATAGTCAAACACCAGCGCATCCACGTAAAGCCCCGTTCCTCCCACCACAATCGGTTGCCTACCACGTGC
>CAUUCV010000108.1:0-3045 GCA_963543745.1 uncultured Candidatus Saccharibacteria bacterium
AATAAAGAGGCGAATCCATCCAAATATAAATAATCGTGTGGACCCACTAATTTTCTACCCGCAGACAGAGAATCATTGAATATTTTCTCCCGACCCACCTCCGTCAGCCCATATTTAAGCCAACAATGCCTAGAACCAGTTACAAAAAGCTCTTCTAAAGGCCTGGGAATTACTCCGCACGGGTTCGAAAATCCACCTAAATTATCATTTAACAGGGGTAAATTCATCTATCATATGTCAAAATACACAGGTTAATTCCGATAATTCTGGAACTTCGGAGAAGAGCTCCAGAATCACTCCGCCCCCGCCACCCCTGTTAGGCACCTTGACTTTGGATAAATCTTCTTGTGAAATATGTATTTTACGCCAAATTTCACGGAAAAATTTAAATTTTGCGTTTCCCTCTCTTTAGCTTTTTCTTCTCTGTTCCCGACTAATTCCCGGCCTCCTCTCCCCTGATATTTGATTTTGCAATATTAATGAAAAATCGAGCTCTTCTCTACTTCTACCCCAAAACCGAACAAAAACCGAACTAGGCCATTTTAGGCCCAATCATCGAACTGGTCATCAAACTTGACATCCATGATCAATATTTTAAGTTCGATCCCCCACTCAGCATCCAATCAAGAAACTAACTTTTTCTCGTAAAGTATCCTCGCACACCAGGACGATCTACGCGAAGCCAAGTTTTATCAGCGGTCGAAGGGTCGGAAAGATATGATCCATTCCCTCCTCTGAGCCTATTTCTCCTAATGAACGCATTTGTTGAAGAAGTTAATTTTGATGTATTAAAATCCTGATTTACATAAATTTTCTCAAGGTTATCCGAAAAACCCGGATCAATCGCAAACATACTACCAGCATCTTCTAGACTCGGCGTTTCAGAGTTTGAAATATCCAAAATTGTTAAACCAGACATTTGTGAGAACATACTATTCATGGTTTTTACTTTTCTCGTATTAAAATGTGACAAATCCAAATTCACTAAACTTGTAGACTGATAAAACATACCCGTCATATCCGTCACATTACTAGTGTCAAAATTTGCTCCAAAATTAATCTGTGTCAGAGATGTCATTAGGCTAAACATATCATTCATTGCTGTCACGCTTGCAGTATTAAAATGGGATAAATCCAACTGCTGAATTGAGCTCGTTCTGGAAAACATCCTCCCCATATTTGTCACATTCCTAGTATTGAAATTCGTACCAAATTTTATCTCACTAACATCAGTCATTGCATCAAACATGCCATACATATTAGTGACTTTATTTGTATCAAAATTTGTAAGATTCAATTTTTTCAATTTATTCAATCCAAAGAACATCCATTTCATATCGGTAACATTTGAAGTATCAAAATTCGAAACATCTAATTGTTCGATTACACCGGTTAGATCAAACATTGCGTTCATATCGGTTACTTTAGACGTATTAAATCCAGAAACATCAATATTTTTTAAGCTATTCATCATATAAAACATAGTATTCATTGTGGTTACTTCACTCGTGTTGAAGCTAGCTAAATCAATCATCTCCATTCCTGTAAACCACCGGAACATCGCCTCCGAATTCTCATTTAGAAATACCACATTCGGTTCAGCATAATAATAGACCGCCTGATCAGCCGTACTGTACCAAGCTTTAATTTCGTAATCCGATGTATCCGGATCCTCAATATTAATCGCCGAAACCGAACCTGCCGGCGCCACTATACTTCGCTTAAAAGCTTTAATGCTTGGCTTAGTTGGTATATGATCAGATGGCGACTGTGCATAATAAGCTGGGTTCGGGTCCAAATTCCCTACCCTGGTATTAAAATCTAGGCCATTCGTCATCATGGCACGCATCGTGTATGGGTTTGAAACAAAAGAAAGGATTAGTTTGTTCGTATAATTCCCTGACTCTAGATTATCCGCTAGTTTCATACCAATGCTTAGCTGGTTAGATTCATTGCCGTTTGTTTTTCCTGCCGTCTGCAAAATTTGCGCTGGCGTAGAGAGAGCTGGAATCGGTGCATAATTCGAAGCTCCACCGAACTTATAACCCCAAGTATTATATGGTAGATTGTTCAGCGTCAAGTTCGTACTTATAGAATCGATTTTCGCTCCCACAGCAGAACTCGCATTAGTTAGTGCAGTGTTATCAGTTTCAGAACTTATTGTCGCAGTATAACCGGTACGATTATTCGTATTTACTGTAAAAGTAAATGGAATTTCCGTGGTTTTATCAGTAGAATTTATTACCTGGTTCCCATTTACTTGTAAATTCGCTTGATCTACGGAAGCTGAAAGTGTAGGCACAAAGAGGGCCGAAGCTTCATTTGAATTAAATCCTAAACCAAGAAACGCAACACAAAAACTAGCCGTCACTACAAAAATAATTTTCCACAAAAATAATTTAAGAGATTTTGATTTTTGGCCTTGCATATATATTTATTATACCATAAGAATCTTCAGAAAAACCAAAAACGTTATTAATTCCCTATAGTAAATTTAAGACTTCCTCGTAAAATACCCCTGTACTCCTGGACGATCTATGCGAAGCCAGGATTTATCCGCTGTGAGAGGATCAAGTAAGTATGAACCATTCCCACCACGGAGTTTCTTGCGGTTTCCAAACATTTCTGAAATGTTTGTAAGGTTAGCAGTATCAAAATCATTATTTACATAAATTTTTTCTAATTTATCCTTTAGTTTATTATGATCTCGAAGAAAAAACATAAAACTCATATCCGTCACCTGGGAGGTATTAAAATTGGAGAGGTCAAGGGTGATAAGATTAGACATGGCTAAAAACATACCTTTCATATTCGTTACCTTGGAAGTATCAAAGTTAGAAAGATCAAGAGTGGTGAGATTAGACATGTCGGAAAACATAAAACTCATATCCGTCACCTGAGAGGTATCGAAGTTGGAGAGATTAAGTGTGGTTAGATCGTTCATATTATAAAACATACTATTCATATCCGTCACCTGGGAGGTATTGAAACTTGAGAGGTCAAGAATAGTAAGGCTACTCACTCTTTCAAACATATGGCTCATAT
>CAUUCV010000109.1:0-2969 GCA_963543745.1 uncultured Candidatus Saccharibacteria bacterium
ATTGCAATATACTAAGAGTATGATAATCTATGACTCATCTTCAGAAACTGTTTTCGGACCATGTAATCTTAAGCTCGATGCTAAACCAGATAAATGTCTCTTAATTTTCGATGATGAGATCTGGGATGATTATGTTTTGACGAACAAAAATCTTGCGACTTTTTCTGCCAGGAACACTTATGGCAGAATTTTTGATACCTACCGCTACCTCAATATGGATGGTGAAAAAATTCTATTAGTTTATCCTACGACTGGCTCGGCTGGAAGTGTCTGTGATGTGGAACTTTTAATTGCTAGTGGCATAAAAAAGTTTGTTGCTTTCGGCACCTGTGGTCGACTGGACAAAAATATTGCAAAAAATACGATTATTCTTCCCACCGCTGCATATCGCGAAGAAGGGACTAGTTATCACTATCTGCCAGATTCTGATGAAATTGAGGTGGATAAGTCGCTTCTGCAGAAGGCAAAATCAGTTTTTGATAAAACTACTTTAACCACAATAGAGGGTAAAATCTGGACCACGGACGCTGTTTATCGTGAGACTTATGGTAAAGTAAAATTAATGCAAAAGCGTGGCTGCCTCGGAGTTGACATGGAACTCTCTGCTCTACTTGCACTAGCCAAATATCGAGACGTAAAGTTCTTTCAATTTTTGATTGGCGATGATGCCGTGGATGGAAATGTAAAACCTCCACTTGAGCGAAATAACCATGAAATTTTTAATGCCGCTATTTCTTTATTACTCAATATTTAAAAAGTAATCGTTATGGTTCTACTATGCACCATGCAAATAGATAATATAGATTTATTTGAATGCAAACAAAAAGCCCCGACTGGTTGCCGGGGACTATTTGTTTTTAGATAGGAATGATTTTAGATAAGTTTGGAACTATGGAACTCGCGCTTAAGATAGTAATAGCGATCTTGGCTAAGTTTTCCTGTATGAAACAAATCGCCTAACATCAGGAACATGTAGGCATTATGCCCATCCGAATAGAAGTAGTACTTACTACCGGAAACGGTTATGGCGCACATTAGATCATGTGGAATACCATTGTGATTGCCGTGCTCAATTCTCTCCATCAATTCAACATCCGAAGTGAAAATCTCGTCTCCATCGTTGAATCCTTTACGCCCGAACACCCTTCCGCCCAGCATACATTTTCCGGGTATCTTAAGTTTGTCAGCTGCGGGGTCTTCCCAAAATTTTGCAAATGCCTTCGCAACGGCGGTACGGTTGTCATAACCATTAACCCTCTCAAAATAGAGCTCCCATTCCTTAATCATAGGATTATATGACATATTAGTCACCTCCTTGGTCTCTGTTAAAATGTTGCCTACAGTTTCAATACTCATAGTGTAAACCTCCGTAAATAGTAGTTTTTTGAACATATGTAAAGTTTAGACTAAAGCCTAAAAACCGAAAAGGGAGTAATAACATAAAAGGATTCTAATCTTTCCTTCAAAAACTTTTCAATGTACTCACCTTCTTAGTGCTAGACTTGAGCCTATTGCTCAATTGATTGTATAGTAACATAAACACTTTGATTTGTCAATATACGAGAATACTTTTCTTCAGAAAAGCAAGTGCGACGACAACTTCTAAAATTGGCGACCCAACTCTTATCCTCAAGTAAAACACTTTGAGATGTTAACTCATCTGTAATCTTGACAATTTAGCATAAACATGATAGACTATATGCAATTCGTCTATTTATGACGGATTCGAATTTTAAGATTATTGTTATAGGACGTAAGTCCTAGGCTAGGACATAAGTCCTATTTTGAGGCCTAAGCCAACATTGTATAGAAAAGGGCCCTTGAGGTTCCGCCCATCTCAAAGAGAATGGGTGCCGCTTTCACGACCATAAGTTCCTCAGGAACGAAAGTCGCGGTTAGAAAGGTCATCAATATGATGAACCTAAACTTCCTTACCCTCGATACCATTACCCGTATTTCTGCCAATGCTACCGATTTCAGCATACATTATGCTCCGAATCGCGGCGATGGCAAGGAAGAATATCGAATCAGAATTAGTTATGCAAATAACTATGGCGCTTCGATAATTAAAAAGGTGCCAATCGACGACTCATTCCCTCATTCCGACAAGCAAAGTAAAGTACGTTACTATTGGGAGATCGCAATCCTATATCGTGACGAGCTTTGCTATTGCCTTGAAGATGAGGATGGAGATCGCGATTGTATCATGGGCTATTACTGTACTGAAGAAGAATTGGTTGAATTATGTAACCAAATCCGATGCATACAGTGATAATCCAGGTGTTTTGAGGGAAGATGCGGGCCTTCGGGTCCGCATCTGCTTTAAAGCAATCAGATATATCTATTATGGCTACCTTCTATTCGAAGGATGAATAATTGAACTACAATAATCTTACAAATTCATTCCTACCCTCGACTTTTAGTCGGGGTCTTTTTTTGATAAAAATAGCCCCGATTTTTAGTCGGGGTTATCTTCTAACCTACGGAATTATTTAGTGTTTTCCTGGACGAGGAAGTTCAAGGTTTTCTCGATAGTAAGACGGTTTTTAATGTCTTGGCGGACATTAGGATTTTTCAAGCTTTCGAGAGCTTCTTTGGATTTCTTATAAACTTCTTTGAGTTCATTGATCTTAGCTTCGACAATCTCATCTTCGACTTCGATTTTTTGGTCACGAGCGAGAATTTGTAAGACAAGAGAAGCCTTGACGCGCTTTTCGGCGAGAGCCTTCACTTCTTTCATCCAATCTTCTTCGGTTTGACCGCTTTGCTTGAGGTAATCTTCAAGAGTAAAACGCTGAGCCTTAGCATTTTGCTCCATATCTTGGCGGATGAAGCGAATCTGGTCTTCGATAAGAATAGCTGGAGCTTCGACCTTGCTAGACTTCACGAGAGCTTCGACGAGGTCATCCTTGAACTTTTCGTCAGCCTTGACGCGGTTTTGTTCAGTGAGATTTTTCTCAATATCAGCC
>CAUUCV010000110.1:0-2938 GCA_963543745.1 uncultured Candidatus Saccharibacteria bacterium
CACTACACCCCCCTCAATTACTCTCTCGACTTCACCATTTTCATCTAGAAGTTCCACCTTAGCGTCACTGTCCACGCCCGGCCCGAATGGATATTTAATCTCATAGAGAATACCTTTTTCATCCTTATATTCCACCTCAATATCCGCAAAAGCCGTCTGATGTTTTGTACAATAATTTACCAATTTTTCACCACGATAAATCAGACCATCCTTCCACATCTGTTCAAAGGTCTTATAAGTACGACGCACCACATTTTCATCCAGGGTAAAAGTGAGGTCCTGCCATGAACAAGATGCTCCAAGCGCACGCAACTGCAGTTCCATATCGCCGCGTTTACTCTGTACAAAATTCCAGACTTCACTATAAATTTCATCACGACTCATCGAGAAACGGGAACGACCCGATTTTTCTAACTCACGTTCATAAACCACCCAAGTCTCAAAACCAGCATGGTCCGCCCCTGGCACATACCAAGTCCTACGTCCGCGCAATCTGTTGTAGCGGGTCAGGGAATCTTCCACCGCCACTGTTAAACCATGACCGATATGTAGATTTCCGTTCGCATTTGGCGGTGGCATCACAATCGAATAGCGTTTTGCTTTCTTGCCATCCGTCTCAATTTCATCTTTTTTCGGTAAAAACTTACCCGCTGCTTCCCAAGCTGCGTAAATATCCGCTTCAAAATCCGCCGGATTATATGCCGGAGCAAATTTCATTAGTTCTCCTCACTTTCTAAGAATAATTTTTCTCGTATTTCAGCCATTTCCGCCTCGGAAACTTCCACCACCTGGCCATATTTATAATTTGGATCAAAAGTTACCAGATGCACATGCGCGTGTGGTACATCTGTACCAATCACCTTAATTAAAGTCCTCTCCCCCAAAACTTTTTCCATATTGGCTGCCAATTTCTTTACGGTTTTCATTACCGCCAGATAATAGTCATCCGGCAAATCGTAAAGTTTATCGACTTCAAGTTTCGGCACCACCAAGGTATGACCTTTAGTTTCTGGGTGAATATCCAAAAAAGCCAAGGTTTTCTCATCCTCGTAAATTTTGTAACATGGAATCTCACCTGCAATAATTTTTGAAAAAATACTTGCCATTTTGCCTTCCTTCACCCCACCATCCAATTAATATTCTCTCTTGATTATACTAAATTTCTCCCCTGATTTCCACCTGTAACGTCAAAAATCTCAAAATTATCCCAAACCAAAATATCTCATATATGATATATTTTATTAGCAAATAATTTTATATTTTCTGCAATCATAAGCATTAACAGGGGTAATTTTTTTATTTAATCTGTAAAATCTGAATATTTATGTTACAATAAATTCAATATGTCAAATCATCGTCGTGTTGAGTTATTTACCGCTAATCTTTTTGCCATTACCATTTCTTTTTTAATTACCTACTTTTATCGCTTCGGCTGGGAGCCTAATGATATCGCCTTTTACAACATTCGTACCGTCTCTATTTATCTTTATCTTCTTCTTTCATATCTAATTGTTTTTACTTTCTATCACAGTAATCCTGACACCAAAAAACGTGGTATTCTTCGCCATGCTAAATCCGCTCTTCTCACTAATCTGTTTATGGCCATTATTTTTTCCGCCATTGTTTATCTCACTCATACAAGCAATAGTATTCCACGACTCTTCTTCGGCACTTTTTTCTCAGTTAATTTCATAGTTTCTTTTATTACGCTTTATTTAATTCATTTTCTAAAACGCGAATACCTCGGACATCATACCAAAAAGACTGTAATTTTTACTGATAGTTGCAACCTTCGTAATGTAATTAGTAAAATCCAAAAACTTGACGCTGAAGATTGTGAAATTATTGGTGTTAGTTCACTCTCTGGTAAATGTAAAGATCTTTTTTATAAATTAAAACCCCTCACCAAAAATAAACTTACTCCTGAAGCTATTACTAATCCAGCCGAAGCTTACGATTTAAAAGAGCTCACCACCCCGGCCATTGAATATCTCAAACGTCATCAGGTCGACTTTGTAATTTTTAGTGTTGCTCATACTGATCGCGAAAAGATCCGCGAATTAATCGAACTAGTTAGTAAAATGGGGATCGATTCACTAATCACAATCGATAGTTTTGCGATTGAAACCCTTGAAACTAAACTCGAAGACTTCGGCACCTCCAGCGTAATTCGCCTTTCACCTCGTATCTTTACCGATGGGGAATTAATCGTCAAACGCCTCATGGATATTCTTGGTGCCTTAGTCGGATGTCTGATTTGTATTCTATTTGGTATTATTGTCGCACCATTGATTTATCTAGAAGATCCAGGACCTATTATTTTCAAACAAAAACGCGTAGGCCGTAATGGTAAATTCTTCAACATTTACAAATTCCGCTCCATGTATCAAAATGCCGAAGAACGTCTCAAGGATTTGCAAGAGCAAAACGAAATGCAAGGTTTTATGTTTAAGATGAAGAATGATCCACGCATTACCAAAATCGGTAAAATTCTTCGCAAAACCAGCATCGACGAATTACCCCAATTCTTTAACGTACTCGGAGGCAGTATGTCACTCATTGGCACTCGTCCACCTACAGTGAACGAATATAATCAGTATGCCGCTCACCATAAGCGCCGTATCAGTATTAAACCAGGCATCACTGGCCTCTGGCAAGTTTCCGGACGTAGCGAAATTACCGACTTTGAAAAAATCGTTCGTCTCGACTGTTATTACATTGACCATTGGAGTATCACCTACGATATTAAAATTCTCATCAAAACTGTCGCTGCCGTTTTTACTGGCAAGGGAAGCGAATAAAAATAAGGATCGTATAGGTCCTTATTTTTACTTAAAAAATAAAAAGACTCTTTAGAGTCTTTTTGGTTCCGACATTTATGGCGGAAGCGAGAGGATTAAAATTTCGCTTCGCGAAATCTTTCCGTTCCTCCTCGCTC
>CAUUCV010000111.1:0-2903 GCA_963543745.1 uncultured Candidatus Saccharibacteria bacterium
CAGAATAAGGACGTGAAATAAAAAAATATAGTGCGATGAGCACTATATTTTGTTAGGTTAATTAATTTTCTTCGGTATCGAAGTTTTGATCGTCGAGTCCGTCGAGTAATTTAAGACTTTCACTACTTGGTAAGGATTCGACGTTTTTGAGTTTACGCTCGATGACGCGGGAGGTGGTGGCGGCGGCATCGATTTTGTTAGCAGACTCTTGAAGTTTCTTTTTTGTCGCTTCGAGAAGATCGCCGAATTTACCAAATTGGCTTTTCACGGCACCCAGAATTTGCCAAACTTCACTACTGCGTTTTTCAATGGCAAGGGTGCGGAAGCCCATGAGAAGGCCCGATAGAATGACCGGTAGAGTACTTGGTGAAGCGATGGTGATGTGGAATTTTTGACGGATTTCATCGTCGAGGCCAGGAATGCGAAGGATTTCGGCATAGAGTGATTCGGTTGGTAAGAACATCATGGCAAACTCAGTGGTGTGTGGTGGATCGATATATTTGGTGGAAATTTTCTTGGCCTGTTCTTTGACATCGATAGCAAGGGCTTTTTGGAATTTTTGAATTTCCGTTTTATCGCCCTGTTCATAGGCGGCGACTAGACGTTGGTAATTTTCCACGGGGAATTTACTATCGATTGGTAGAAAGACCTGAGTAGATTCATCTTTGCCAGGCATCTTGACGGCAAATTCGACACGATCATTGGAGCCTTTTTTGGTGGCAATATTTTCACAATACTGCTCAGAGCTCAGAGTGTCACTAATGATGTTACCAAGTTGAACTTCACCATAAATACCACGAGTCTTGACGCCTTCCATGACCTTTTTTAGATCACCGACGCCGTTAGCGAGAGTTTTCATTTCGCCGAGACCTTGGTAGACCTGGGTAAGTTGAGTGGAAATAGTCTTGAAGCTTTCGTTGAAGCGCTTTTCGACGGAAGCCTGGAGTTTTTCGTCGACAGTTTGGCGCATCTCTTCGAGTTTCTTGGTATTATGGTCTTGAAGTTCACGAACACGAGTATCGAGAGTTTTTTGAACTAAACCAAAATTATCGGAGATCTCTTTGCGATTTTCGCGGAAATTAGTACCAATATCCTTAGTGACGCGATCGACATTGGTTTCAATGCGAATCATACGCTCGTTCATATTGGCAAAAGTTTGCGTAGTTTGATCCTGAAGAACAGCAATGCGATTTTTAAGTTCTGGCAGGTCAGTGTTTTTCTGATTGGTTTTCGAAAAAATGATAAACAAAATGATTAGGTTGACGACCGAAACGATGAGTAAAATAAGTGTGGTAATATCCATGAAATCCTCTTATGCTAATAGATAAATTATAACACAAAAACAGAGAGGAAAAATGACTATAATGAAAATTAGAGATTCGCGCAGATGTCTAATGCGATGTTTAAGTGAATTAGAGATTGGGTGCGACTATTTTATGCGGCGTCTAAATAAATTAGAGATTGGTGCGATTGTTCAAAGCAGCACTTAGAGTGATTTGATCGGCAAAAGATAAATCAACGCCGAGTGGAAGGCCGCGGGCTAGACGCGTGATAGTAAGTTCGGGGTATTTTTCCGAAAGCATTTTTTGTAAAAGCAGAGCCGTACTCTCCCCTTCTACGCTCGGATTAGTGGCGATAATAATTTCTTTGACCGCATCGTTTTCGACACGAGAAATTAATTCTTTGATATGCAGAACTTCTGGCGTAATACCGTCAATCGGTGAAATTGCACCGCCTAGTACGTGATAGGTGCCACGATATTCTTTGGTTTGCTCGAAGGCGTAGATATCTAGCGGTTCTTCGACGACCAGAATGGTAGTCTTGTCACGATCTGGCGAATCATAAAGTGGCGAAACTTCCTCGTCGGCGTTGATTAACGCGAAAGTAATCGGACAGGTTTTGACCTGTTCGTGTAAATTGCTCAAAGCGTTAATGAGCTGTTCCGAGATTTTGCGATCGCTACGAAAAAGATAAGTCGCGTAGCGTTCGGCGGTTTTGTTTCCGACGCCAGGCAATTTGCCAAGGGCGTCAATAGTATCAGTGAGTGCTCTAGGGAGCATTAAGCGCCAAGTCCTAGGTTGCCAAGTTGGCCCATCAAAGGCTTCATTTTGTCGGCAGCAATTTCTTGGGCTTTCGCGTAACCATCGCGGAAACAGTTTTCAATCCAACGTTCGAGTTCAGCAATATCTTCGAGATCGACACGTTCTGGATCGATGGTAACTTTTTTTACCTTCAGCTCACCAGTAATCTGGACTACGACGGCGCCGTCGCCGGCTTCTACTTCTACGATTTCATTTTTGAGATCTTTTTGTGCTTTACGAAGTTCATTAAGCATTTTCATCTGGTCAAAGGTAGCACCCATAATTTCTCCTATTATTCTCTATTCTTAATTAATATTTATTATAACATCTCTTACTTAGATTTATAAAGATAGAGACGGTCTGCATTTTGAGATTTTTCGTTGGTGACAATATGTTCGAGTTCGTAATTTTCGGTATCGGTAATTTTTTCGAAACTAATAATATTATGCTTCTTGGTATTCTCGCTAAGATCTGAGATGTATTGATACTTCGGAGTTTTATTGAAGATGGTGTATGAGTTAGCTAAGTGGACATAAAAATTACGATTTTCTTGATTTTCTGGTAGATAGAGTAAATGATTTTCATGGTAACGATCGAGTAGTTTCAGGTCATTGGTAAACTGATTGGCAACTGGTGCGCTATAGCGGTAGCCATAAACGAAATGGTTGAGGTCTGAAACAATAACAATAAGCATAAATAAGCCAATCGGAAGCACGCCAATAACCTTAGCATAGGGGTTGTATGGGAAGATACTGGACCATTTATGGAGAATGTATTTCATGCCGTGGGCAACTAGGACTGCGAGTGGTAGGATGAAAAGAA
>CAUUCV010000112.1:0-2895 GCA_963543745.1 uncultured Candidatus Saccharibacteria bacterium
TTGCCGTGCAAACCGTTGAAACCGCGAGTAAAATTTTTCCGACTCCGAAGGTCGCCTTTCTTAGTTTTTCCACCAAAGGTTCTGGTGGTCGCGATGACACCATTGATTTAATCCAAGAAACCATCGCCAAACTGAAAATTTCTCACCCTGAACTCTTAGTCGATGGCGAATTGCAACTCGATGCCGCCATTAATCCGCGCATCGGCCAGAAAAAAGCCCCAGATTCTCCAGTTGCTGGCTTTACTAATACTTTGATTGTGCCAGACTTAAATACTGGTAATATCCTCTATAAGGCCATGGAACAATTCGGTGGATTTACGGCTGCGGGGCCGATTCTTCAGGGCTTTAATGTGCCAATTTCCGACCTCTCGCGTGGTAGCACCGAAGAAGATGTCTTGAAAGTTATCGAATATATGTTATTGCTTGCTAAGCGCTAATCTTTGCGCCGCTTACCTCCAAGATGTATAATAGAAACTAGTTGAAAATGGAGTGTTATGAAAGGTAAAATCAAATATTTCGGTACTGACGGTATTAGACAAAAGGCAGAAGCTTTTACCCCTGGCTTTATTCAAGCCGTTACTCTCGGTATTGTCCGTTATTTAGGTAATGCAAAAGAAGATGAAAGTGGCCTCGAACGTCCAGCTCGGGTTTTAATTGGTGGTGATACACGTGAATCCACCGAGTGGATGATCCGTTATTTTGAGGAAGCTCTGGAAACTGTCGGGATTGATCATGGCACAGTGGGTGTCTTGCCTACCCCGGCGATCAATTATGCTTTTTACGAAATGGGTTACGACCTAGCTATTGATATCACCGCTTCCCATAATCCCTACACTGATAATGGTATTAAAATTTTTGAGCGCGGCGATACGATCGGTGGTCTCGAGGCTACTATGCCAGGCGGCGTAGCTTTTTCAGGTACTGGTACTAATGATTCTGGCGAAAATCTTTCTCACTTAGTGAAAAAATATCCTTACGGTATTAAACTTTCGCAGTCCGGTGTCAATGCGATCGAAAATGCCCTGGAAAATGAATCTGGTTTCGATGTGCATAGTCCGGAATTTCGTGAAGATCTTCATGAAGACGCTCTTTCGCGCTATCTTGACCATCTCCGCACTTATCTCGCCCAATTTGGTCCAGCTACCACTTCAGTGCGCCAGAAACCAGATTTTTCTGGCTTACGCATCGGTCTTGACCTCGCTTGTGGTGCCACCTCTGTTACCGCCAAGCAAATTTTCGAAGAACTTGGCGCCGAGGTTATCGCTATTAATGAAGATGCCAGTTTCGGTGAAAAAATTAATGCTGGCTGTGGTAGTACTCATCTTGAATCACTTATTCAGTTAGTGAAAGAAAAGCAACTCGATTTTGGTGCGGCCTTCGATGGTGACGGTGATCGTTGCTTAATGATTGATCGAAATGGTCAGATTATCGATGGTGATGATATGATTGTGATTTTGGCAAATTATCTAGCCGTGCCAGAAGTCTGCGTTACGATTATGGCCAACAAAGGCTTGCTGCGTTGGGCGGAAAAAACTGGTATTAAAATCGCCATGACCGACGTCGGTGATCAAAATGTTTCCGCTAAAATGCGTGAAGACGGTATTCTTTTGGGCGGTGAACAGAGTGGGCATATTATTCTGCCAGGTGAATCAATGGGCGATGGTGTGCTTACTGCACTCGTAATTACCAAGATTCTCTCCGAAGCTCGTGAAAAATTCCAGAACGAAGATACCTTACTTACGAATTATCAGACTATTCAAGATGAAAAGGCTGGCCAAACTTCTGAAAACCTTGAGCGTTCCTTACCGACCCTAGCTACCCTTTGTCAAAATTTCCAAAAACTTCCACAAACCATCAAAAATCAGCCAGTCGATAATCAGACTAAACAAGCTTTCCGCAATCTCTCGGAAACCGCTCAGCAATTCATTGCTACCGAAACCGAAAACTTGCCAGCCGGCTGGTCGATCAATATTCGCGCCTCCGGTACCGAAGATTTAGTTCGCATTACAATCTGGGGTGACGACGCAGAAGCTATCCAAAAAACTGCTGACGCTATTGCCGAGCGTCTCACTGAAACCGTATTTGAATAAAGAAAGGGAATTATGGTTAAAATTGAACGTCTTAAACAGTATCAACCAGAAATCGCCACGCGCGTGCGGGAACTTCTGATTCAACTTTCTCGTAGTGGCAAGGACAAGGGTGAGATTAGTCCGGACTGGTTCACGGAAATCACTCAGTCTCCATATCATGATCTCATTTTTGCCGTGGAAGATGGGCGGATTCTCGGCATGGCTTCGGTCTCTGTGACTTTTGGTGCAGGAATTTATAAGAATGCTTATCTCGAAGATTTTGTGGTGGATAGTGCCGCTCGTGGTAAAGGTGTGGGAGATTTAATTTTCCAAGCCTATGAAGATTGGGCTAGGGAAAAAGGCTGCAAAAATCTTGAATTCACCTGTGGTCATGGTCGTGAAGTAGCTCAGAATTTTTACAAGACTCACGGTGCCGAAATTTACGATACTAACTTCTTTAGGAAAAAATTATGAACATCTTTATCTCTGGTATTTCCGGTACTGGCATGGGCCCGCTCGCCCTTTTTGCCCACGATGCTGGACATCAAGTCTTTGGCTCTGATCTTCATGAGGGTCCCATTACTAAGGAATTAAAAGCTAAAAATCTCACCTTCGCGATTGGCCCACAAACTGGCGATTATCTGGAAGAAATTCACCAAAAGCATCCTATCGATTGGTATGTCCATACTTCAGCCATTACCGAATCACATCCTGAATATCAACGCGCCAAGGCTCTTGGTCTCAAAATTAGTAAGCGCGATGAATTGATTGAAACCCTTGTTGAGAAACATCATCTGAAAATGGTGGCCGTCGCCGGTACTCACGG
>CAUUCV010000113.1:0-2887 GCA_963543745.1 uncultured Candidatus Saccharibacteria bacterium
AGGTATCCTTTTCTTGCATACCAGTTGAGGTTTTAAAATCGTAGATGCGAATAGTTTTATTTTGCTCGTCGATAGTGAGGTGATCAATAGTACCGGTGATAGGGGCGCCTTCAAAGGAAAGCTTTTCATGACTAAATGAAACTTCGGCCTTGGCATGTTCGTCAAAGAGAATATCATGGAAATACGCGACACTTTGAAGCAATTCGGTCTTACCGATAGTGATAAGATCTTCGATTTCACGCTCTGAAAGATCAAGATTTTTGGCGGTTTCAATGTAATATTCAAGGGCCTGCTCGGCGGTGATTTTTTGATTAGTAATCATCTCAAAACATTTGTGAATCAGATTACCCTTTTCGATATTTACCACATTTTCAATACTGCGTGGTGCACCAATGAGGCGGTTGCGATAGAAATTGAGTGGACCGTTATATTCGAGGTCTACGAAATTTGAAACGTCGGTGGCGGAAAGCCAAATGTTGTCGGCCTTGGCGTGAAGGTATTTGAGTAAATCGTCTTTTGGATCGAGATATTTGTCGAGCCAGGTGGATTTTAGATGTTGTAATTCGGTGATTTCAGAATCATCGGACGGGTGTTGGAAAATTTCAGGCGCTTCTAATAGTGGAGAGGTTTTAATAGTTTTTTCCTCATTTATTTCCATCATCATACTAAGTGGCTTGGTAGTGCTCTGGTTGTGATTAATAGTGGCACTAGTCATAGTAAGAGATTTAGCGGCACGAGTCATAGCTACAAAGAGGAGGCGCAGATTGCATCCTTCACTTTCGCTAGCTCCATTAACGAAGATCAGATTAAAAGGCGGTTTAATTCCCTGTGATCCACGGTTTTGATTCCAATGAGCATCCGAAAGATCAAGGAGAAAGACGTGTTTGTATTCAAGACCTTTAGATTTATGGGCGGAGATTAGAGTGACAGCGTTTTGGTCATCGGAAAAAATGGCAGATTTTTGGATGGCAGTATTGGTGGCTTGATATTTATCAAGAAAATCGATGTAGTCGGCAAGCTTTGGATGTTCAGCCTTGGTGAAATTGTAAAATTCCTCTTTCAAGGTGGCGAGATTTTGGTAAAAATCTACCATCTGACGAACTTCTTTGGAGGTTAGTTGTTTAGCTAGAGTTTCCGGATTTTCATAATCAAGATTTGGTAAAAATGGTGAAATATAGAGAGATTTTTCGGTAGATGTGGTAGACTCAGAGCCGATTTCGAATGGATCGATGATGGCGGAGTCAGGGTTTGATTTTGGCGTTTCATTAGACTCAGAATTTACTTCTGAAGTTTCAAGATCAAGATAAACTGGTTTTAAATTGATGAGGAAATTTATCATATCTTCGACAGACGAGGTGAGAGATTTTTTGGCAAGTTCGGCGAGGAATTTGGCAAAATTTCGTACAGCGGGAAGTTTTTGATAACCGAGTAGATAATCGAGAAAATGACGATGGTCGTGATATCCAGTGTGAACTAGTTGCACAAAATCAAGTGGATTAAGTCCGAGATAGTCGGCGCTCATAATATCTGCAAGTAAATCGAGGGGGTCTTGTCCAGACGCGAGCTGATGAATGACGCGAAGTAGGTCATGAAGTTCTTTGATTTTGGCGTCTTCAAGAATATTTTCCTTTCGTTCGTAAGTGACGTTAATATTGTCGTATTTACGAAGATACGGCAGTATTGCCTTTAAGACATCGTGTTTTCGAGCGATAATGGCAATATTTTTTTGCTCTTCCCCACTTTGGATAAGATTATGGATGGTTTCGGCGACCCACTGATACTCAGAAATGGTATCACTGAAGTGATGGCGAGAAATACGAGTGTTCGGATGATTAATCGGTTGAAGCGCCTGATCGTCACTGGTGATTTTTGATAATTCTGAGTTTCTGGCGGCATGAAGATTTTTGGTGAAGTCACCGGAAGTTTCACCTAGGCTGGTTAGGACGGACTCGGATTTAATAAAGCTATCAGGGATTTGGTCGGCAATTTTACGTGACAAAGCCAGGATTTCACTGGTTGAACGATAATTTTCTTTAAGAATGATAATCTTGGCATGATAATGCTGATAAAAATCGACGAGATTAGAAGAAAGTGCTCCTTGGAATTCATAAATGGTCTGGTCGTCATCACCTACGGCCATAATCTCTGGTTTATCGTAGTCGGTGATGAGTTGGATTAAACGAACTTGCGCCGGGTTGGAATCTTGAAACTCGTCAAGCATGATATATTGAAATTGCTCAGCCATCATGGCTCTAAAGTCTGCATCGGTCTCTAGATGCTTAATAGCTTCAAGAATCATATCGGCATAGTCAACCAAGCGATTGTCAGCGAGATAGGTTTGGTATTTTTGACAAAAATCTAGAATGGTGGAAAATTTAACAATATCGTTAGTTTGTTTATAGTAACAAACCCCATTAGCATTTAAAGTGAAGTGTTTATCGGTAAATTTTTTTAGAGCTGCAATGGAAGGTTTATCTTTGGCGATTTCAGACTGATAAAGATCAAGCATCTGGCGATAGAGCTCGCTGGAAATATATGGTACGTTTGGTAAGATATTTTGATCATGGGAAGAACTGACTTGGCCTAATACGGTAAGAATCGGAAAATAGCGTTCCTTACATTTACTTTCAAAATTACCACTACTGGCTTTACCAATGGTGGTGGCGGCGAGAGCTTGGTTGAGATTTTCAATATCTTTTTGATTGGCTTCCTGAATGATTTTTAGGTCAGCGATGGAAAGATTAGCATTCTTAAGTTTATTGATTAACCCGGATACTTCGCTAGCTTTATTAGCTCGCAACGGATTAGTAATAGGTAGCTCGTCAAGAAGTTGCTGGAAAAAGTTCTCCGCTTCGACGGGGCTAATATTTTTTTCGGATAAACGTTC
>CAUUCV010000114.1:0-2838 GCA_963543745.1 uncultured Candidatus Saccharibacteria bacterium
CCGACCAGAGAACAAATTGACGAAAAAAGTCTCGAACGTAGTGATAAAATTTCACTTCTACGTCGTCTCGTGGCTATGGGTTTTGATTTTACCTTAGGCGGTTTCTTTACTATCTTCTTTGGTGATATTGTACTAAAATTAATCCATCTCGAATCTGATTTCTTTACTATTCAAATCCCGTTCATTTTTTATCTCGTCCTCTCAACCATCATTTTACGCGGCCGCACGATTGGCTTTTTTATGACCAACCTTAAGGTCGAATCTAATCATAAAGTCGGAATCATGCGAACGTATTTGCGCTATTTTCTGCGCTACCTCTTTTTCTATCTTCAATTCATCACTTTGCCACTTGCTCTAGTTAATATGCTGAATCTCGCCCTCGTTAACAATATTCTTAGCCACGAGACGATTACTTATATCGCTCTAGGTCTACTGGTAATTTTTGGTATATATTACCTAATTAATCTACTACTAGTCGCTACTCGCAAAAGTTTATTCTATGAAAATCTTTCGGAAACCCACCTAGTAAATACCACGAAAAAAGCTAAAGTATCTAAACCAACCGCAAAAATCACACAAAATAACAACTCAAAAGTCTCAAAAATTATCGACCAAGACGATGAGGCCGAAGAAGTCTAAATTCTAACCTTGATAATCTGGCTCATTTGTGGTAAAATCATCTTTGTAAGTTTATCAAGGTGACATTTGAAGAACTAGACAATTAAGGAAAGCCACTTTTTTCCAACTGTAATATTTTTTAATATAGGCCAAACAGAGAAAAAAGTCGGAACTGCCTTACTGTCTAGCTAATAGAGTGTCTCCGTAAAGGAAAGGAAAAGATGAAAGTCATCCTCGGCACCAAAATTGGTATGACCCAAATCATCAGCGAAGATGGTTTAGTAACCCCTGTTACTATCCTTCAAGCTGGACCAGCCACAGTGACTCAGATAAAGACCGTCGAAACCGATGGTTATAATGCTGTGCAGCTCGGTTACGGTAAGGGTAAGAATCTGAGCAAGTCGGTATCAGCTCACGTCAAAAAAGCTGGAGAAACATTAAGTCCTAAAATCTTAAAGGAATTTCGTACGGATTCCACCACAGATTTCAAGTTAGGCGACGTATTTACAGTCGATAATTTTGAAATTGGAGACAAGGTTGCGGTTACTGGTATTTCGAAGGGTAAAGGATTTGCTGGTACTGTCAAACGTTGGAACTTCCAAGAGTCACGCAATACCCACGGCTTCAAGGGCGATATTCGTAAAGTCGGTTCTATCGGCTCAATGTATCCTCAAAAAGTTTTCAAGGGTAAGCGCATGCCAGGTCGCATGGGCCACGATCAAGTTACTGTGAAGAATCTTGTCGTTGCTTATATCGATAAGGAAAACAACATCCTCGGTCTTAAGGGCGCCGTCCCAGGACCAAAGAAAGGTATCGTAACTGTGGAGGGAAAGGAGTAATATGGCAGATTTAAATCCAGAAATCTTCAATCTCGAAGTTACTAATCATGAATTGATTAAATTAGCTTACGATGCATATCTTGCTAACTCACGTAGCTCACACGCTAAAACTTTGAAGCGTGGCGAAGTTCGTGGTGGTGGTAAGAAACCATGGAAACAAAAAGGAACTGGTCGTGCTCGTTTCGGCTCTACCCGTAACCCTATCTGGCGCCATGGTGGTGTAGCTGGCGGCCGTACTGGCAACGAAAACTTCACCAAGAATCTCTCAAGAAACGCTAAGAAAGTTGCAGTCATGCAAGCTCTCTCCATCAAAAACACCGATAAGAGCATCATTACTATCGATTCTCTCAGTATCAAAGATGGTAAAGTCAAAGAAGTCTTAGCTACTCTTAAGAAAAATGGTATTACCTCAGAAAACACTCTGATCGTAGTTCCAGAGAAAGACGCTCTCACTCTACGTGCAACCAACAACCTCGACTTTGTCAAAGTTGTTCGTCCTACATTCCTCAATGTCTTCGACATCATGAATGCAGACAAAATTGTTCTCGTAAAGGATTCTGAGACTCAACTCGAAAACTGGTTAATCGGAAAGGAGAACGCATAATGCTACTTATTCCTCGAAGAACCGAAAAGGCTTACGCCGAACAAAGTAAATCTACTTATATCTTTAATGTTCCTGCTGACGCTTCCAAGCTCGCTGTAGCTAAGGCTGTCGCTGAACAATACAATGTCACCGTCAAAGATATCCGTATTCTTACTCGTAAGGGTAAAGCGACCCGCTTTTCAAAGGGTAAACACGCCTATCCAGGCACAACATATCGTCGCGACCGCAAGTATGCTTATGTCACGCTTGCTGAGGGTAACAAAATCCGCGTCTTCGACGAAGAAACTGTTGAGGAAGGAGATAAAAAATAATGAGCATTAAAGCTTATCGTCCTACTACTCCTGCTCAGCGCCAGAAGACTACTCAGGATTTTGATCAAATTACGACCAGAAAACCTCTCAAGTCTCTCTTGAAGGCCAAAAAGCAGAATGCAGGTAAAAACAACCAAGGACGCATTACTGTTCGTCACCGTGGTGGTGGTGTGAAGAGACACTATCGTATTCTTACTCACAACCTTCCACAAGGTAAGACCTACGAAGTTATGGAAATCGAGTACGATCCAAACCGTAGCGCTCGTATCGCTCGTATCAAAGACGAAAACAACAACTTCCATTACGTACTTGCTGATTCCAAGATGTTTAAGGGTAAGAAATTCCAAACTGGTGCAGAAGCTCCAATCGAAGAATCTAACCGCTTAGCTCTTGACCTAATCCCAGTCGGTACTATGGTTTACGCTATCGAGCTAACTCCAGGTCGTGGTGCTCAAATGGCCCGCTC
>CAUUCV010000115.1:0-2804 GCA_963543745.1 uncultured Candidatus Saccharibacteria bacterium
TTACTTCGTCTTCCAGTTTGTACGTACGGATAGTGGGCGACATATTTTGGCAAGGATTAAATTAAATATTCCGGTTTTTAAATCGATGTTTTGGCGCCTATATAACGGACGTTTCGCGCGTACAGCGGAAAACTTGCTTTCGACAGGTGTGTCGATTCAGGATACTTTAGCGATTTCAGCAGAAGCAATCAATAACTTGATTATGGAAGAGGAAATTAAGGATGTTTCAGAAAAAGTGAAGCAGGGTAAAACGCTGTCGGCATCACTGAAGGAACTAGATTATATTTTGCCATTACTACCACAAATGGCGGCAATTGGTGAAGAATCTGGTAAAATTGATGAAATGCTGGGTAAGGCAGCGAACGTCTACGAAGACGAATTAGATCAGCAAATTAATACAATTTCGACATTGATTGAGCCAATTATGTTGGTGATCATGGCTTTGATGGTGGCAGTGATTATTGCCGGTGTACTTATGCCGATTTACCAATTGGTGTCGCAAATTCAGAAATAGAGGCAAAATGAGAAAATTATGGACAGATGGAAGTGCGTCACCGAATCCGGGGCCGGGGGGATTTTCTGTAATTGAAGACAAAAAACCGGTAGCGATGGGGCGAGAAGATCTGACGACAAATATTCGAATGGAAGGTTCGGCAATTCTGGAAGCTCTTAAGGTATTAGCGGGTGAGGAAGCGGAAATTTGGACTGATTCAGAATTTTGGATTAATGTGCTGACCAAATGGGCGCCGTCTTGGGAAAAGAATGGTTGGAAAAAGAAGAGTGGTCCAATTAAAAATTTAGGTTTAGTAAAAAAAGTGTTCAAAGCTTACAGGGAAGCAAACGCGAAATTGGTCTGGGTGCGTGGCCATAATGGTACGACAGAAAATGAGCTAGCCGACGAATGGGCGAACAAAGCACGAGAAAACCAAAACTTTCCGGGTCTAGAAATTTTAACGGTGGAAACGAGTGAAGAATGAAAAAAATTATTGTCAAAGCAGAAGTTAAGGACGTCGATAAATTAGAAAATCGCTTGATGAATTTGGGTTATGATTTTGATCCAATGTACTGGCAACACTCGCGAATTTTTGTGCCACGAAATTATGAAGAACACAATAATTTTGCCAGAATGATCTTAAGAATGGATGTAAAGGCGGTGGATCGACCGGCGCGTTATAGCCTGATTTGTAAGAGGCATCTCGAAAAATCGAAGATTGATTTGGTGCATGAAACCTTGGTTTCAAGTTACGCAGAAGCGGCGAATATTTTGTTGCAGATGGGGCTGATTATTCAATCAGAAGTTTCGAGAACACGTCAAGAAGTGGTGCTGGAAAACGGGATTACGATTTATCTTGATCAAATCGAGCATGGCCGCAAATCTTATATTAAGTTCGAGGCGGTTTTGGAAAATGAATCAGAGGCCGAAGAAATACGAAACCGCATTGAAGTTTTGATGATGGACTTAAATATTTTGCCGGATTTGGTGGTAAAAGATACTTACGGCGAAACAGCGAAGTAAAAGTGTGCTAAACTAATAGAAAAATAGTGAGGTGATATGGATTCCGAAAAGACTGAAATTACGAACTCTGAAATTCGAAAATTGAATGATTTTGATGTATTTTTGTGGGCGAACGAACTTGATGAAGTAAAAAATAATGTGTCGTGTGAGCTATTTTTGTTCAATAAAAATTACACGCCGTTTAAGATTCGCTATTCCGAAAAATTAACTAATTCGGTGAAGCAGATGTTTATGGGTGAAGCGATCGCTTATGTAATTTCAGGTGCGGAAAAAGGCTTGGAATGCCGTGAATATGAAAAGTCGGACGGAGAAAACAAGGTAATTTATCGCACTGATCTTTCGAAAGTGGTGCGCGCCGAGAGTCTGCTTAATTTGATTGAAAAAGAATATAAAGACATCGACTATTTTACGGATAATGAACACCAATTTAAGAAAATGAAGGGAATTATTGCAAAATTCTCTTATCCAGGTGGTGATGATGGAACGAAAGTTTTTTATATTGCGAAAGGAATTTCTGCGGCTTCGGCCTTAAACGCGAAGACTTCTTGGGAATTGAATGGTGAAAGTTTTGAGCCATTTTCTGCAGAGGTGGCCTTGAAGATGCCAGATGATAATCAGGTGGCCTTTGTCGATGGATCGGTGGTGATTTTTAATCAGACGAAGTTTGAAAATCTTTTTCAATATGATTTTAAGTCACAGATGCTAGCCGAAGCGAAGGCAAAAGAGATTGAAGAAAAATATAAACTTTCTTTCGCGGAAGGCTTGACCTTGAATGCACTTTTGATGGACAAGAAACCACTAGTGAAAAAGCTACAAGATATGGATATCGAGGAACAGATGTCACAAGAGCAGCTAGTGGATTATGCCGATGAAATGAAACTCGAACTTATGACCGATGATGATGGCGCGATTATCATGATGGATGATAAGGATTTGACGATGTTCGTGAATCTTTTGAACGAAGATTATTATGTTTCGCCAATTAACGGTAAGCGCTACGAAATTAAGTCAAAGAAATTATTAAACGAGCCGGAAGGCGAACCACCAAGAGGCTAAAATGCACCATTGTCGAATTTGCGGACATGCGGTGGAATGCGGGAGTGAAAAAGAAGCTTCCCGCATTTTCAGTGCTTTGCCAAGATTTTCGATTTGTGCACGATGTTTGTTTCGGATTTTTCATCTGAGACTTTTAGATAAGCGTGATAGGAATGAAATTTCTCGGGGGAATTGTTTGATTAATTAAATTTTTTACTCAGAATTTTAATAGTAGAATAAGGAGTAAAAATGA
>CAUUCV010000116.1:0-2758 GCA_963543745.1 uncultured Candidatus Saccharibacteria bacterium
CTTCATCCGCTCTCGTACCAAATACATAACATTCTGCCAGCAAATCTGCCACTTTTTCTGGTGACAAATCCGTCGGAATTTCTTTAATTTTACGCAGCATGCCATACATATTTCTGGCCACATGTAGTCCGATATCACCACCAAAATTTGCGCGCACCACTTTACCACCGGCATATTCTATCACGCGTGAAATCGCTTCCCCCACAATCGAAGTATAAAGGTGGCCGACATGAAGCACCTTAAATGGATTTGGATCCGAAAATTCACAAATCACCGTCTGTCCAGAATATGCGTCTGATGATATATTTTTTGTAAAATCTTTTTCGAACTTATCGATATTTTTAAGTAAATTTTTATTGCTTAATTTAAAATTCAAAAACCCTGGCCGTGCGATTTCCACTTCCAAATCCGTCTCACCAAGTCCACGCACGAGTTCCTCAGCAATTTCCATCGGATTTTTCTTTAATGTTTTCGCTAATAACATCGCCACATTGGTCGCGAAGTCGCAGCCAGTATTTTCTGGCGCTGGCGTCAAAACTACATCCATTTCTACGGCGTATAGTTCGACGATCGTCTTTTTTAGGGTATTTTGAATTTCTTCCATACCTCTATTTTATCACAATTTTAATTACACAACATTTTTCAAAAAAATACAAAAATTCCATAGAATCTCAATCGTATTTTCCCTAGCCAAAGAAAAAATAGCAGCCCTTAAACTGCTATTTTAAAACTTACTTTTAGTAACTTTAAATTTTCTTTACTTTAAACTTTTCACAAACTCCATAAATAATGGGTGTACACGTAAAGGTCTCGATTTCAGCTCTGGATGCGCTTGTGTTCCCACAAAGAATTTCTTCCCTGGTGCTTCCACAAATTCTACCAATTTTCCGTCTGGCGAGGTACCCGAAACCACTACGCCGCCCTTTTCGATTTCCTTAAGGAATTTTTGATTCACTTCATAACGATGGCGATGGCGTTCCACAATATTAGTTTTTCCGTAAATCTTAGCTGTTTTACTCCCCTTAACTAATTTCGCCGGAAAATTTCCGAGACGCATACTACCACCCGTCGATTCCTTCCCCTCCTGACCATCCATCAAATAAATCACGTTTTCTTTCGTCTCTTTATCAAATTCTTCCGAATTCGCTTGCTTAAGCCCCGCTCTTCTCGCGCTCGCGATACATGCCACTTGCATCCCTAAACATAATCCGAGATACGGCACGTCATGATCTAAGGCGTAATTTGCCGCCGCGATTTTTCCCTCCACCCCACGATTACCAAAACCGCCCGGCACTACTAACCCATCGACTTCTGCTAATACTTTTTCATCGACTTTTTCCGCGTTAATCCAACGCAAATCCAGATTCACATTATTCCAAGCCGCCGCCGCCTTCAAAGCTTCCGTCACACAAATATAAGTATCCTCATTTCCTACATATTTTGCCACCAAACCCACCTTCACGGTTCGCGCGTTTTTCTGAGCCCGCTTCTTCGAAAATTCTTCCCAAGCAGACATGTCCGGCTCTTTGTCATCCCCCACAAAATCATTCAAAATCTCTAACACCCCAGATTTCAAAACATTAAACGGCACATCATACACCGAATCAATATCTGGCAGATTCAAGACCGCTTCATCTGGAATTCCCGAAAACCTGGCAATTTTTTCACAAATTTCGCGTGGCGCTGGCTTTTCCGTACGACAAACCACCACATCTGGAATAATCCCAAATCCACGTAAATCCTTTAGTGCATTCTGTGCTGGTTTACTCTTTAATTCTTTCGAAGTATTAATCCATGGTACGTAAACCACGTTCACATAAAGACAATTTCGACGCCCCACTTTATTTCCGAACAATCTAATCGCCTCAATGAATGACAATCCCTCATAATCCCCCACTGTGCCACCAATTTCCACGATATGAATATCCGAATTTTTCGAAGCATTCATAATTTTTTCTTGCACCAAATCCGTAAAATGTGGCACCAACTGTACGGTTTTACCATGAAAACCTCCGGCGCGCTCTTTTTCGATCAGCTCCTTAAAAATCGAGCCCGAAAGTGTAATTGAATAGCGGCTCGTTTCAAAATCCAAGAAGCGTTCATAGTGGCCGAGATCAAGATCGGTTTCCACCCCATCATTGGTCACATAACATTCACCGTGTTCCACTGGATTCAAAAGTCCCGCATCCACGTTTAGATATGGATCACACTTTTGCATCGTCACCTTGAAGCCCTTCGCCTTCAAAATGGAGCCGATCGAAGCCGCCGTAATTCCCTTGCCGACTCCAGAAAGCACTCCGCCAGTTACGAAGATATATTTACATTTATTCTTCTCTTTTTGTTTTACGTCTTTATTTTTCATGGGACACCTCTCCTTTCGCCCACTCCATTAACCTTTACATACCTTCATATTAGCATAAACATTAAATAAAAATAGTCTATTTTCTCAGACTTTTCTTCATTTTCTCCCTAAATTCTGTTATAATATAGAAAATTGTTGGAAGTGTGTCCGAGTGGTTTAAGGAGCACGCCTGGAACGCGTGTATGCGGGGAACCGTATCGGAGGTTCGAATCCTCTCGCTTCCGCCATTAAAATAAAATAGACCCAGAGGGTCTTATTTTATTTTAACTTGTGAGAGGATGAGAACCGTAGGTTCGCCCGGACGACGAAGCGAGACAAAAGAAAATTTATTTTCATTTTGCGAGCGAGGAGGAACGGAAAGATTTCGCGAAGCGAAATTTTAATCCTCTCGCTTCC
>CAUUCV010000117.1:0-2748 GCA_963543745.1 uncultured Candidatus Saccharibacteria bacterium
TATTATTATTCCGCTGCCGAAAAAATCCATCTTGCACCAGATTCATCTAGTATGTTTCTATGGTTTACCAAGGTTAAGGATATAGAATTAGCTTCGTTTGAAACCAGTGAAGTCACCGATATGTCTCAAATGTTCAAGTATTGTAAAGATTTAACTTCTTTAAATCTTTCTAATTTTGACACCGCTAAAGTTACTAATATGGCTCGTATGCTCGAGGCTTTACCAAGTCTTACCAGTCTAAATATTGCAAACTTCAATACGGAAAACGTGGAAGATATGCGCGATATGCTTGGTGGGCTGATTAATCTTCCCGCTCTCGATATCGCAAAAGTGCGTGATATGAGTGGTATGTTCTACAACTTAAAACAAGTTCAAAACCTAGATGTTTCAAGGTTCGATACTTCAAAAGTTACAGACTTCTCCCGAATGTTCCTTGGGAATTCAAATATTCAAAATTTAAATCTCTCGAACTTTAATACTCAAGTTGCCACGGACTTATCTTATATGTTTTACGGTATGTCTAATCTAAAAAACCTCAATATTCAAAGCTTTAATACGGAAAATGTTAAGGATATGAATAGTATGTTTGCGCTTACTTTGAGGGTCCCTACCTTGAATTTAAGTCATTTTGATACCAGAAATGTTACGAATATGTCTGATATGTTTTATGGTTGTGGCTCTACTAGTATTGATGTTTCGAATTTCAATACACAAAATGTCGAAACTATGGCTGGCATGTTTGGTAGCGTTTCTAATGTTCAAATCTTAGATTTATCATCATTTACTACTCCCAAAGTTAAAGATTTTAGTCGAATGTTTTTATGTGATAATGGTCAAGTTTGCGAACTCCAAAAGATTTTCGCCTCTAATGATTTTGATGTGAGTGCAGCAAAACAATACAGCCAATCACATTTAACCGCTAATTATGAAATTTTTCATCGTAGGTTTAGTCTCCGAGGTGGTGAAGGTACCTACTGGGGAAATCCAGACCTTGTCAATCTGGATGGGCTCCGTATCGACGACCCAGCCAACGGCCGCCCAGGATACTTTACCCGAAAACCATAGGCTAATAAAAGAGAATACCACTTACCCCTCTTTTGATTTTTAAAAGAGAATGTCGTCTTGCCCTTCATTTGAATGTTATTAAAAGAGAATGCCGCTTACCTCTGACGGAGCATAAGCTTGGCCGCTCGCCCCTTGGGACGCGGATTCGCGGCCTTGAGCGTCTTCGGAACGAGGTATGCGGCGTTCTCTCTCATGCGACATTCTTTCCCCTTATGCTGTATTTTTCCACCAAAATATATTAAAATATCTCTAATATGTTCTGTGATACGGCAAAAGTGAGTTTGAAGGCTGGAAAAGGTGGCGATGGTGCCGTCTCTTTTCGCCATGAAATTTACATCAATAAGGGTGGCCCAGATGGTGGTAACGGTGGTAAAGGTGGCTCGATTGTCTTTCAGGCCGATAAGGATACGAATACTTTAATCGATTTTCGTTTTAACCCAATCCTCACTGCTCCAGACGGCGGCAATGGTTCCGGTACTCGCAGTAATGGTCGCTCTGGTAAAAACCTCATTGTCGAAGTTCCCGTTGGCACCGTCGTAAAGCGTGATGGTCAAATTATTGCCGACCTCACCGAAGATGGCATGCAAGCTGTGATTGCTAAGGGTGGCGATGGTGGTTTTGGTAACGCTCACTTTAAATCCAGCGTGCGTCAAACCCCAGTGATTGCCGAAGTCGGTGAACCGGGTGAGGCCTTTGAGGCGGAAATTGAACTAAAACTTCTTGCTGACGTGGGTCTCGTGGGCCTACCAAACGCGGGAAAATCCACCTTCCTTGCTAGTGTCACTAATGCTAAGCCAGAAATTGCCGATTATGCTTTTACTACCCTTACTCCAAATCTAGGTGTGGCCACTATCGATCGCCACGACCTCTTAATCGCGGATATCCCAGGTCTTATCGAAGGCGCTAGTGACGGACGTGGTCTCGGTCACGATTTCTTGCGCCACGTGGATCGCACCGCTGTGTTATTGCATTTAATTGATGTTTATCAAGATGACGCCGGTCAAGCTTATCGCACGATTCGTCACGAATTAGAGAAATATTCAGACCTCAAGGATCGCTTTGAAGTGGTCGCCTTGACCAAATGCGAAGGTCTCGACGATGAAATTATTGAAATGCAAAAACAAGCAATTCTCGAAGTTAACAAAGAGGCTAAAATTTTTGCCATTTCTTCCGTAGCTAAGAAAAACCTCGACGACCTACTTCGCGCTCTGCTCGCGGCCGTGAAAGAGAATCAAAAACAACAGGAAATTACTGCCGAACAAATTGGCGCTAAACCAGTTGAATTTAAAACTGCGGTTATTTCACATCAAGAATCGGAAATCCCAACTATCTCGCTCAGTCATCATGAGCTAAAGAAAGCCTGGCAGGTTACACAGGATGAAAAAGGTGTCTATCATGTCACCGGCGAAAAAATTGAAAAATTTGCTCGTCGCACCGATCTTTCGAATTACGCTTCGGTTAACCGCCTGCGTGATATTATGAAAAAACTTGGCATCCGTGCTGAACTTACTACTCGTGGCGCCAAAGCCGACTCGATTATTGAAATTTCCGGCAAGCGTTTTACTCTCGTAGAGGATTACTAAGAAAATAATATGGCCGCTTAATCTGTCGGTCATGGACTCAAAGCAGTCACCATATCTTAAACCCAAGAAAAAATATCCTCTCGCGAGGATATTTTTGCTG
>CAUUCV010000118.1:0-2726 GCA_963543745.1 uncultured Candidatus Saccharibacteria bacterium
GCCAAAATCAAGTTTGCGCGTTCGATCATTTCGCTTGTTTCATCCGTACGCACTACATAAATTGGCTTAGATTCATCTTTCGAAATCAAAGTGTGGCGTTCTGGCATTTCACCAGTATTTTTCTCGGCATCCAGCTCAAAGCCAAGGTATTTCATCTTTTGAATTACTTGCCTACGCACATCATCCGAGCGCTCACCGATGGTTGCGGTAAAGACCAAAGCGTCTACGCCACCCATTGAAGCAATCATCTGACTGATACAAGCCTGCAAGCGATAAATATAGAGGGAATAAGCGAATGAGCCCATCTTATCACCTTCATCACGTAATTGAATTACTGTACGAAGATCATCCGACACCCCAGATACACCAAGTAGGCCACACTGCTTATTTAGATAGCGTTCAAGCTCCACGTCATCTTCAATCTTCAACGCGCGCTTCATTGCCAGTGCCGCTGCCACATCCATTGAACCTGTACGCGTCGCCATCATTACCCCCTCAAGCGGCGTATAACCCATCGTCGTATCGTGAGATTTACCCTTATAAACCGCAGTAATCGAAGCCCCCGAACCAATATGGCAAGCCACTACTTTCTCTGGCAAAATTTCATTTTGCTTCATGTAGCGTACCACTGACCCCACCGACAAACCGTGGAATCCCCACTTTTTAATATCAAACTTCTCAGCCAATTTTTGATCAATACAGTAAGCCTTAGCTAGTTCTGGTCTTGAATTATGGAAATTTGAATCCGAAATTTCAATCACTGGTACTGAATCGAAGCGTTTCTTTAGCTCAATAATTTCATCCATTACCACTGGTACGTGAAGCGGTGCGCGAGTTCTCGCAATTTCTAACTCTTTAAAACATTCTTTATCGACAATGTGGTCATTAGCAAAATAGGCGCCCGGAGCCACTACACGTGCTAAAATCGCACTCAGCTTCGAAACGCCACCTAAAAATTCTTCCTCGATTAAAATTTTTTCCAGATTTCCCGCCACCTCTGACAGTGCCTTAAAATCTGTTACTACTTTCTTCTTCTGATCACCAGATTTCAAAGTGTAGACAATTTTCTTACCTTCAAATTCGAAATGCAAAGAACAAAGTTCTTTCATGCCTTTATAGAGCGCGTATTTACGAGAACTACTGCCCGGATTGGTAATTAAAATCAGTCTTTCCGATTCCATATTCTTTTTCTTCTCCTTTATCTTAGTCTATCATAAAACCAGAGATAAAACCCCAACTCTCACCTCTTTTATTTTTCTGTAATTAAAATCCAAAAGACGCCAGCACCCTCATAGTAATTAAAATCTAGAAAAATTGCTGGCACTCTTGCATTTTGAGTGCTAAATATATATAATTATGCTATGTCAAAACGTGATTATTATGAAGTTTTGGGCGTTAGTAAAAACGCTTCTGATGATGAAATTAAGAAAGCTTACCGTAAGCTCGCTCTCAAATACCACCCGGATCGTAATCCTGGCGATAAAGAGGCGGAAGCTAAATTTAAGGAGGCTTCCGAGGCCAATGAGGTGCTTTCTGATAAGCAAAAACGTGCACGCTATGACCAATTCGGTCATGCCGGCGTAGGGAATGGCAGCGCAGGTGGTCCTAGCGGCAATCCTTTCGGTGGCTATTCTTATAGTGGTCAAGGATTCAATTTTGATTTTGGTGGCGCCGAGGGTTTCGATGATATATTAAGTAACCTTTTTGGTTTCGGCGGTGGACGTGCTCGCAGAAATCGCGGCTCTGATTATCGCACTACCCTAGTCATTGATTTTAAGGATGCAATTTTTGGTACTACCAAAAAGATTTCCGTCGAAGGCAATGAAATCACCCTAAAAGTCCCTGCCGGTATTGATGATGGTCAAGCGATTCGCCTGCGTGGTCGTGGTGGTCCTGCCCCAGAAAAAGGTGGCGAGAACGGCGATCTTTTAGTGCAAATTCGTGTGCAACCACATAAAACCATTAGTCGCGAAGGATATATTCTCTTATCCGAACAACATATCTCAATGGTTGATGCGGCGCTCGGTACCGAAGTCGAGGTCGAAACAATTGACGGCAAAATCACTATGAAAATTCCTGCCGGCACTCAATCTAACACTCCTTTCAAACTATCGAAACATGGTGTACCGATGAATAATGGAGAACGTGGTCCGCATATTATTAATATCGTAGTCGATACTCCGACCAGTCTATCGAAAAAGCAAAAAGAGTTACTTGAAGAATTTAAGACTGCTAAAAAACGCGGATTCTGGAACTAAGCTTAAAATAATTTCTCATATTTGATTATTTCTCAAATCCTAAGTAAAATTACTCGTGTTTTTGCACTAAAATTAAGCACGAGTACATTCACTTTAATGCTATAATTATTTACAGATGAAAGAAATCAAAAACCTTAAGCTTAAAGATTCCAAAGTAACTCATCTTTTTCTCGTTCTTGTAGCTTTTCTTTTAGTTTTTATTCTTTTCAGCTCTATTCACGTCTCAGCTAACGCGCCTAAGACCAAACTTACCGACGACCAACGCGGTGAAATTTCTATGAGCTGTAGTTCAATTAAATCTGGTCTCAAAAAACTACAGGTTAGTGACGCTAAAATCCGCTCTCTACTCGGTGCAAATTATCAGACAATCCTCAATTCTTACATCACTCCTTTCAACCTTCGCCTTGTCAAAAATAACCAGAATCTCGGCGATCTTTCCGACCTGCAAAGTAATTTCGTTTTGCAAAA
>CAUUCV010000119.1:0-2672 GCA_963543745.1 uncultured Candidatus Saccharibacteria bacterium
AGGTAGTGGTGTAGGGGAATAAAAATCGGTTGATTTTGTTTTTAAAAAGTACCCTCTCATAGCTAAGCCCCATCATTTCTCTGAAAAATATCAAAGAACATATTTAGGTCCTTATTCCTTAGAGAATGGGAAAAATAGGCATAATAATCCGAATTTATTTTACAGGCTAAAATTAGGAATTAGTTTTTTTGCCAAAAAAGCGGGAGAAGACGCCACGACGAAGATGTGGGGTGCTCTCGATTTTGTAACGACGAATCTGACCCATCAGTTTAGCTTCGATAATGTCGATACCAGCGAAGATGTTGGAACATTCATCTTTAGCGGCGATAACTTTACCACCTGGAATTTCCATAGCGGCGGAAATTTCGTACTTATTGCCGTGAGCGCGACCGACTTCGGTGACTACGATTTTGGCAACTACATCTTTTTTGTTCCCGTGTGGCAAATATTTGTCGAGTTTGCCGATGCGTTTGACGGCATATTTATGAAAACTATCTTCAATTTTGTAATTGCTACCATTAATTTCAATTTTTTCGATCATAATTTCTCCTTATGGCTATTATAACATGTCTGTACCGAGGTATGGCTGCAAGACGGCTGGGATGCGAAGCTTGCCACCTTCTTCGGCGAAGTTTTCGATAACCGCTACCATGGTGCGAGCGAGAGAGATGGCGGTGCCATTTAAGGTATGAAGCACTTCGACTGAACCATCTTTGCGACGGACGCGAATGTTAAGTCCACGAGCTTGGAAGTCGGTACAGTTCGAGCAGCTGGTGATTTCACGGTATTTTTGATCTATTGGAGACCAGTATTCAATGTCGTATTTTTTGGCAGCTGGCGCACCGAGATCGCCGGCGGCGATATTAATAACGTGATATGGGATACCAATTTCCTGCCAGATTTCTTCCTCGATGGCGCGAAGTTTTTCGTGGATTTCTTTACTTTGTTCTGGAGTACAGAAGGAGTACATTTCGAGTTTATTGAATTGATGTACGCGGAAGAGGCCACGAGTATGCTTGCCGTAGGCACCAGCTTCCTTGCGGAAACAAGCCGAAAAACCAGCATAGAAAAGTGGAAGTTTATCTTCGTCGATAATTTCGTCCATGTGGTAGCCAGTGATAGACATTTCAGCGGTAGCGATAAGAGCGAGGTCTTCCCCTTCGATGTAATACTCATCGCTCTGCTCGGAGCTACGTGGAGCGAAGCCAGTACCTTCGAGCACGCGAGAATTGACTAAATCAGGCACATCCATGAGAGTGAAGCCATGTTCAACGATTTTTTTGATGCCGAATTGAATCAGGGCATTTTCGAGCAGGGCTAGACCACCTTTGACATAATAGAATTTTGCACCAGCGACCTTGGCACCACGTTCGAAATCCACCCAGTCACGAGAGATGGCGTAGTCGAGGTGATCGACGCCGGTAGTTTTGCATTCACCCCATTTTTTGACTTCCACACTAGCGGATTCATCACCGAGTGGTACGTCGTCAAAAATGACATTAGGGACGGTTTTAAGTTTAGTGTTTAATTCTTTTTCAAAATTAGAAAGATCGGCTTCGAGAGTGCTAAGTTTTTCTTTGATTTCCTTACCTTTGGCGATTAATTCCTCGCTTGGCTTGCCATTTTTCATTTTGGCGGTATTGTCGTTACGCTCTTTGCGAAGAGCTTCTACTTGCTGAAGCAGAGCTTTTCTTTGATCATCAAGAGCGAGAATTTCATCAAGATTGACGTTCTTGTACATTTTTTCTTTGATGGAATGTTCGACGAGCTCTTTGTTATTGCGGATGAAGTTAATGTCCAACATTTTTACCTCTTTTCTTTAATAATTTTAGTTAACGATTTTGAATTCTGAATTATGCGTGAGTGGAAGATTCGGCGGAATCTTCGGAGGTCTTTGATTCTTCAGACTCGGAAGTATTTTCAGAATTGGCGCGGCGCTTAATGATTGGGAATGGGACGGCCTCGCGGCCGGAGACGCCTTCGAGTAGCCAGAAATTGCGTTCGGAGTTACCCCAACCACAGGCTGGTGGCATGCCGTACTCGAGCATCTCGACGAAATCTTGGTCGAGCATTTGAGCTTCACTGTCACCGCCATCGCGCATGGCTTGCTGTTCTTCGAAGCGTGCGAGTTGGTCGAGTGGGTCGTTTAATTCGGAGTAACCATTACCCATTTCAGTACCGGCAATAACCGGATGAAAACGTTCGGTGACCAGAGGATTTTCTGGAGAAATTTTCGCGAGCGGTGAGAGTGAAAGTGGTTCTTCGATCAGCCAGAATGGGCCGCCAGATTTTTTGCGAATTAGCTTCCAGAGGTTGTCGATTAGGCGTGAATCGGCCTGTGCAGCAGTAACTTCGACACCGTGAGCTCTTAAAATTTCGGTGATTTTAGCACGATCTGGATTGAAAACATCAATGCCAAACTCTTCACGAAGCAAGTCGGCGTATTTGATACGTGGCCATTTATTCGAAAGGTCAATATCGAAGCCATTAACCTGGAATTTGAGGGTCCCCCAAGTTTTTTCGGCGACATACTTAATCATTTCTTCATAAAAATCCATACCGTCTTGATAATCTTCGTAAGCGGCATAAGATTCGAAGGCGATGTGCTCTGGCAAATGCTCGTCATCGACGCCTTCATTGCGGAAACGCGGGCCGATGTCATAGACTTTTTC
>CAUUCV010000120.1:0-2669 GCA_963543745.1 uncultured Candidatus Saccharibacteria bacterium
ATACCCATTTTGTCGAAGTTATATAGCACCCAAGAGACACCGGCGTAAGGTTTAAACATGCTATAACAAATCGTACCAGAGCAGTCGCCATTTTTATCTCCAGTACCACCTTCACTTTTGCCTGGTGCTCCAGGTTTTGTCACAGCATGGATGGGTAGAAATTTGACTAAAGAAAATCCTGCAATAAATAAAAATAGTAGAGCCAATAAGCACCCTACTTTATGTTTAATAAAGAAGTTTTTCTGACCCACGACACGTTTCATAATTTTATTTTAGCATAAAAAGAATAGAAAAAACCATCTCATTTTTTTGAGATGGTTTTATATAGAATTCGAAGAAGTGAAGTTAAGAGAATTAGATTGTAGTATTAATGAAATCTGTCATATTAAAATAGAATTCCTGAAGTTTTTTTGCTCTTTCAGCAATTAGATTGGGATTATCGTCGGTATAAATATTATCGATATAGTGACTATGCTGTGCGACTCTATCCATATTAAAACCAGAGATATATAGCTTTAGGTCGGGTCTCTCTGGATAATAAAGTTGGATAGGATCCTTTGGATGAGCGATATTTTCGTTCCACCAGGCAGCCCTCTCTTTGTTGATGAATGAAGCATCTCTTGCTTCTTCCCACCATTTTTCATTAAAATACGCATGTTTATGCCAGTATCCATTCATATAGTACATGGGTGCATAAATTGCTTCATGGTATTCCCAGCAGCCTTGCGGATCAAATGTAACTACAATTTTAACTTCTGGCACTAATCCAATTAGTTGCATAATTGATTCATCTGAAACTTTTTTCCGGAAAATAATATCATTGTCTGTTTGAAATATTTTTTTCCCTGTGTCATCCCATGTGAGTGGGCCATTTATATATGGGTTATTCCAGTCTTTGAGATTAAAGTTACTAGTGACAACATTGTTTTCGGTAGAATTATTATTGTCGGAATAATCAACTGCAACGTACCCGAGATTATTTGCCCAGGCCTTATAATCAAATTGTCCGTCGGCGAAACGCTGGTAGAGACGCCAGTTATATCTGTCGAATTGGCGACCTTCAGCGATTAATTGCTGTGCGGGATACTGGTATTTATTGGTATCGTACACGATATCACTTGGAACTTCCTTGTTCGTAGTGGTACCAGTAGAACTGTTGCTGCTTTGGTTAGCGCTAGGCTTCAAGCCTAAAACACCAGCTTCGGCGGCAAAAGAACTCACAGCAGATAAAGAAATTGCTGCTACAGCCAACATAGCTACAATACCTTTTTTAATCATAATTCACCTCTTTCTAAAAGAGCTATCCTGGTATGACCAGAATAGCAAGTGTAAGTTATTCGGGGTATACCAAATCTGTCGACATTATATAACATTTATGGTTATATGTCAATCATAATCCTAAGTTAATATCTCAAGTGCAACCATAAGCACCAAAAAGAGATATTAATTGTTTTTTGGTGTGTTAGTAAAATTGAAGATTTAATGAATGTGATGAGAAGACTTTAGTCGGTATATTCAAATAAAAGTGTACCAAATGTTTGCTCTTTTGAAGCACTGTTTTTGACTGGTACTTCACGTTGAAGAACGAATTCGAGTTTTATAAACTCGCTATTATTAAATTTTAAAAGATGTGGATAGACTTCGAAGTCAAAATTAAGATAGTCAGCGTCAATTAAGACATATTTCTTGCCATTTTTATCGCGAAAAAGATAGACCCAGGTGTCAGGCTCAACCTGATAATGATCGCTTTCCACGAGATCTTCGCAGTTATACGCGGCAATGATTCTTTCTCGTTCTGATTTTGATAAATACATATGCCTACTAGGTTTTATAGTTTTTGGTAATTGAAACGAGCCAATTCTGGTTCGATGTCTTGGTAGGATTTACCAGCTAGGACGCCGCCGGCGGTAAAATTTTCTTGAGTGACGTCAGCTAAGGCGATACTTGGCGTTTTGAAAGAGGATTTTTCGGAAATAGTTTTGAATTCAAAATCAATGAGGACCAAACCTTTAAGTTGGTCTTGAAAAACATCCACTTCAGCATTATGACCTTCGATTATAATGTTGTAGCGATCTTTAGAAACGCGCTTCTGGCTACAGTTAATGAGAGCTTCGAACTCATCTTCTGTAAGAGGTATGGTTTGTTCAATTTGTTCAGAGGCATCACCATCTTTGATAGGAGTTTTCTTGGTAATTTCATATAGATCACCACGTTTTCTCAGGCGGAGATGCGAGTGCTCGGCAGTGTCTGGAATGTAAACATCTGTAATGCGAGTCGGAATGACATTTTTAATTCCCCCTGGAATTTCTTTGGCAAGGAAGGTAAGTTCTAATTCTAGTTCTCGACTCATTTTTTCTCCTTAATTAATACAGGTTGAGGTTTTTGGAATTTTAAAACACTTTAATGTTGCATGATGCGTTGGATTTTAAAATATTTAGCGCAGACCGACGGCTTTTTGGGCCTCGAGAAGTTTTTGGTTGGCGACTTGGTTGGCGTATTTTTCGCCCTCTTCGAGAAGTTTGTAGATTTCTTCATCTGAAATATTTTGAACTTTGGCTTGGAAATTAGAAATGTGTTCAACTAGGCGTTCGGCGACGAGTTTTTTGAGTTCACCGTATTGGGAGCGATGTTCCCAGGAAGTAATGAGGTCACGAAGTGAAGTGTCGGTG
>CAUUCV010000121.1:0-2650 GCA_963543745.1 uncultured Candidatus Saccharibacteria bacterium
GGCACCGACAGTAGAATTTCTCGCCGGATATGAGGCGTTTCTTTTTCGCCATGGTCTTCACTCCTTCACGTGGGTATATGAACCCTACCGTGATTTTGAGGAGCAGGGGCGCTCGTTCGGCAATCTGTGGAAAACTAGCCTCGAGAGCGAGAAAAAGACGACCTGTGGAAAACAGCGCCAGTGGCATTAACGTCAATATATTTCATGGCTTGTAGCTACCAGCCAGGCTATTCATTAGATGCGCTCTTACAGAACCTTGCGGACTCTTAGAGATAGTTTGTTCCCCTGAGCACATGTCATATATAAAGAAGACCCGATGAATGATACCAAAGAAACATTCACCGGGTCTTTATATTTAAATACAAGTCTTACAATGCAACAATCTGCTCGTCTACAGCATCCTTAAACTTTGCATATGCAAGGCGCCTATACTTCGCAATATCTACGCCTGTCATAAATGCCGCAAATGCATTATCTAGAACTTTTTCAGCCTCAGAAATATCTTTAATTCCAGTTTTCTCCATAATATACAGTGTATACAAATCACGTTGGACACTCTTTCCCAGCTTTTTACCATTTTCATCCGTCTGAGATTCATAGTATTCCATAACCAGGAAGTACCTATCAAGAAGCTCTTTAATTTTGTCAAATCCAATTGATTCATTAAAAATATCATCATAAAACTCAGTGAATAATTTCCGCTTCTGATTACTAGCCCTATCTGGCCTTCCTTCAATAGCTGCCATGATTATCTGGGCAACTAACTCCATAGAAACAGACTGCCTACCATTCTTCTTTTTCCTGGATTCATAATTACGCTTAAGGATATATTCATATTCCTTGCCATCCAGGTATGATTTAAGCAGAAGCTGCACTGTATCATTTGAATGCAAATCAGCAGGATTGATAGCGTTCTGACTGTTGGTAAACCTAGCAATCTGAGTTCCCATAGAATAAACTTTCCCCTTGCCATGCAAGTCTTCTTCCTGATTCGAACCAACGGGATAAGCTCGAATAATAACTGAAGCACTTCTCAAACTTGAGACAACTTTACCGGGATTCTCAGCAATGTTATCTTCAATAAATTTATGAACAGACCTCAAGGTCTGCCCCCCATTAACAACCTGGTAGTTAACCAATGACATCGGTGAGTTTTTAACACCCGGAGGAGGATTATAATCAATGCGTTCAGCTGTTATGGTTATGCCATTATTATACATAAAGAATTTTTTAGGATCATTTGTAATAGTCTCTATAATTCCATCATTAAAAGGAGTTTTACCCAAGAATCCACGGACATTATCATGAAGAACAGAAGGATCAAGATCAACATAATTCAAAAGATTAACACATTCTTTATCAGATACTTCAGTCGTTCCATACTCTTTAAAGTTCATCCGAAAATCTTCATCTTTACTTGTAATTCGAGCAAGCTCAAGGAGAGAAATACTAAATACATATGAGGTATAAGAAGATTCCTCTGCTTCCCTGTATACCATCACATTTTTATTACTAATTTTCATTACCGCTGAGATATCTCTCTTAACCTCAATTAGATAATCCGAGATACTACCCAATGTAACTGACTTTACAGTAACACCATTTGTGTCTTGAATAATCTTTTTATCTTTCATACCTATAGGTTGAACTTCATTTGAGACAAGATATAGATTAATATCTACATCACCGTTCTCCCTAAATTTATCAATTTCTTCTAGCACCCCAATCGTATGCTTGGAGTCCTTGAATTCATTCAGAATTTCTGAAGCTTCCTTCTCCCCAGAAATAAACGAAAGGAACCTAAGGGAGCTATAAATTTCACTTCCTTTAAATTTCGAATCCTTGTTCCATTTTTCCCTGTACTTAAAGTTGAATAAATTAACTTCCCCCTCTTTTTCATTTATATAATAAGCATCCACTCCCAAATCATCATTGACCTTATTTTTAATTTTTGACAAATAATCTGTGTCGATAATCATATCTGAAATATCTTTATCATCACTAATGCCAGTTATAGATTTTAAAGCCAGAAAGTAGAAACCAATTCTTATGCGATCAATGTCGGCCGTTTTTTCATTAAGCTCAAATGAGTCAGGTATCACACCAGATTCATATGCATCACGATAAGCATCCATGCTCTTTCGTGCTGCTAATCGATGGTCATTTTGGTTAACCATTTTTCTCCTAGAATATAGTAAAAAGAATGCAATAATCAATCAAAAATTCATTAACTCTAAGTATCATCAATTACTTATATAAATTCCTCCTTTATTTTTGCATATAGAATACCTGGCGGCTAAGCACACACGTGGTACCTAGATCGCACCCAGACGTCCTTATCCGAATCGTACAATTACCGGCACCTCCGAACGGCAATGAACGTAAGTACCATCATTCACATTAGCACGAAGACACCCGCCCGGACTAGGAAAAACTCCCCCTACAACGCACTTTTCTGCACCCAACCGCTTCTCCCCCACCCGCACCCCCCTCAAAGCGCGCAAAAAACCACCCCCTCCGCAGCTTGTCGCCGCAAAGGGGGTGGTTTCTATATATGAGTTAGACCAGAAAGCCTAGTACTACTCAGCAGCCTCCGTGCTGGGCTTGGGGTCTTCGTTCACGCGGTTGCGGATATGCTCCACAATACGTG
>CAUUCV010000122.1:0-2650 GCA_963543745.1 uncultured Candidatus Saccharibacteria bacterium
TCGCTTTCAATAATTATGGGTTTGCTAGTTTTTTGACTGCAATTTTTCTTTGTATTTTAGGTCTCGGGGGGGGGTGCCTATTTTTAGCTGAGAATGCGTCTGCACTTTATGTTCCGAGTATTTCGGTATCGACGGATGCTTTAAATTCGGTGAACGGCAACGCAGTTTTGAATTCGGCAAATAAGACTACGGAAATTCCGGTAAATCTAACCGTACAGACGAATCACCGTACCGGCTATACGGCAACCATGAGTGCTGAAACCAGTGAAACTGCTTTGGTTAATGCGAGTTCGACTAATAACGCTAAAATTAATTCGATTACGAGCCCATTAGGTTTAGCGAATTTTCCGACAAATTCTTGGGGATATAAATTAAGTACAGAAACTACCTATAGTCCGATTCCGGGAGTGGGTAATCCGGCTAATTTAATTAATACTAGTGGAAAAACTGATGGTTTAGATTCGCGAGTAATTAACGTGGGGATGAACTTGAGTCAGAATTTGGAAAGTGGTCGTTACGTAAATAAGTTAGTGTTTTCGGTGGTGACAAATCCATATGAAAAGGAAGCGGTATTAACGGCTGGTCCGGATTTTATCCAAAAAGTGACCGCGCTTGACACCAATCAAACTTATGATGTGTGGAACGAAAATATGGGCAAGAAAGAAAATGTACGGGCTTTCAGAAGAAGTCATGTAGCTCCGGCGGCGGTTCCGGCCAATGCGGTGAATGTTGAAGATAATGCGTCGTCCGACTATGAAATTAAGGTTTGGTTTAATGCAGCGGAAGGGGTGATGTATTATTGGGCGCCAATTGAGAAAATCTATTTAAATCAGAATGCTTCTCGCATGTTTATGCACTTTACTAAACTTACGGAATTGGAACTTTCGGGATTTGATACAAGTCGGGTGGAAAATATGACATACATGTTCAGAAGTCTCCATTCGATGAAAAGCCTTGATCTTTCAAGTTTTAGTACGCCAAAGTTAAAAGATATGACGGGGATGTTTTATGCTGCGATTGGACTAAAAACACTTAATTTTGGCAATAATTTTGATACAAGTAATGTAGTGAGCATGAGTCATATATTTCTGGACGCAAACAATCTGGAATATCTAGATTTAGCGAAATTTAATACGCAAAACGTGACGGATATGAATCATATGTTTAGAAATATGTATGCATTGAAGGCAATAAAATTTGGTGAGAAATTTAAGACAAATAATGTAATCAATATGGGGAGTATGTTCGCCTCGACCTGTAGTCTAAAAGAGCTAGATTTGTCGAACTTTAATACCTCTAAGGTGACAAAAATTATTGAACTTTTTGGCTTGGTGGATTTTAAAGGCGATAGCTTTACTTGCCCTGGTGGAGATAAGCTGGAACGGGTTTATGTTTCGGCGGATTTTGATACTTCGAAGGTGACGGAATCTTTTAATATGTTTGCTGGAAGGACTAAACTTAGGGGCGGTGAGGGGTCGTTTGAAGCTAACCCATCACAAGCTGGGATTGAATGGCTGAAAATTGACAGACCTGGCGTGAGGGGGTATTTTACCAATGTGAATAAGAGGACGATTTCTTCCCTTTCGATAATGCAAAATGTAGATGCCGGGGTTTGTGCTAATTCAAACTTGCATGAAGTTGCAACATTAGTGGATGTGCGCGATGGGAATACCTATACGGTTGCGAAGCTAAAGGATAATAAATGTTGGATGACGCAGAATTTACGATTAGTGAATAAAACTTTGACGCCAGTAGATTCAGACGTTTCCGCAAATTTTACAGTACCGGCATCAAATCTGAATGTGGCTAATGCTTATGGTTCGTCTACGGTCTTGCCGATGGTTTACTATAATTCAAGTAGGCCGCAGGATGGAGCTTATTATAACTGGTTTACGGCAACGGCGGGTATGGGCGGTAGGAATATTCCGGAAGGTGTAGACGCATCAAGTTCGGTTTGTCCAAGCGGTTGGCGATTATCTTATGGCGGTAGTAGGAGTGAATATTTGACTTTATTAAATCGCTATGATGGTAATGTGGCAAATCTACGTGGTACGCCATTGAATTTTATAACACCAGGTTATGTGCATGAGCGAAATTTGATCGGCATTAATTCAAATGGTCTATATTGGAGCTCGACGGCGGGTCCTGCAAATTGGGCGCATCGCATGAGTATATGGGGAAATAATTCTGATCAGGGCAGTAGCTGGCAAGTGGATGGTGCCTTGGTGCGCTGCTTGGTGAAGTAGGATTTCAAAAATAATTTTAATGCTAAGTTTTGCTGATTTTTTTGCTGATTTTTGATTTTGCTTATGGTAAAATAGAGTCATGCCAAAAATCACTTTCTCTCATAATTTTTTGTGGGTAAATTTTCGAAGAAATTTTACTTTTCTCCTAGGACTTTGTTTGTCAATTTTTATTTTTAATTTTAATACTGCTGCGGTTTTTGCTGTACAGACGCCTACTTTATCGATATCAGTGGACAATGCGGCGGTGAATGTGAATGGTAATCAGGTGATTAATTCCGTGAATGGCACTACGGAATTGCCGCTAAATTTAACGATAAATACGACAAATAAAACTGGCTATACCGCTACTTTAAATACGGAAACTAATGAGACGGCTCTGGTGAATTCGGGATCGGCGAGTGGCG
>CAUUCV010000123.1:0-2589 GCA_963543745.1 uncultured Candidatus Saccharibacteria bacterium
CATCGCCGCCATTCGTAGCATTAAAAACTGTACGGAAGGCATCAAATTTACGACCAATTTCTGGATCTTTCAAGACACCGGCAGAATCACCGAGCTTGGTAACTAAATTACTATCGATACCGGCCATATTTTGTTTACAGTCTTCGATATATTTTTGGTAAATTTCATTCGAGGTAGCAGAATTCGAGGCATATTCAGAAATTTTATTACAACTAACATCGCCGCGAATTTTGGTAATCTGATTCTTAATTTCCTTCGCCGTGGAATAAGTCACAGAATAATCCGTTTTAAAGGCGCCCGTAGCCTGGCCAATAATGGCGACGAGAATGGCCAAAACGACAAGACTAACAGGAGTGGCAATCATAATAATTTTTTGGCGCTTGGTGGCGTGAGTAAAAAAGTCTTTGGCGCGCTGGATCAGATTGAGTTTTGTGCGCTCTTTTTTGACTGGAGTTTCTGGAGTAGCATTAGGGCCGACACCGGCTGGAAAACCGTTCGAAAGCACCTCACCAGAAGTTGGGGCTTTTTCTTCAATCACCACAGAACTACCGGAAGTCGGTTCATACTCAACACGCTTCCCGACCATATCAATTTGACTTTTAACAACCGTTTCATCATATTGGATTTGTTTGGCATTTTGGTTATTTTGGTCGCTAAAGAGTTCGCTTACAGAATCAGTTTTATCCATAATCACATTATAGCATAAGGTGTTATAATTACTCTTATGGATATTTCTGAATTAGTAGCAGATTTTCTGGAATCACTGGAAATTGAAAAAGGCCGTTCGACGAAAACCGTAGAAAACTATGGACTTTACTTGGCACGATTTATTGACTTAATTACGGAAGATTTTGAGGGTCAAGAAATGATTAAGCCTTCCGATATTACACCTGAGATTTTACGCCGTTTTCGTTTGAAGTTAAATCGGTTTTCCGACAATCAAAACAAGGAGCGTTTATCGGCACTGACTCAGAGTTATCACCTGATTGCACTGAGAGGATTTTTTAAATATTTAGCTAAACGTGGAATTAAAAGCCTGGACCCTTCCCTAATTGATTTACCACGAGCCGCCAAAAAACAAGTAACTTTTTTGCATTTTGATGAGATTGAAAGATTGCTAGCAGAAATTCCGCTAGACACCGAATCGGGACTAAGGGACCGAGCAATTATTGAGTTGTTATTCTCTGGTGGACTACGCGTATCGGAACTTTGTAGTTTGAATCGTGATTCGATTAATTTGGAACGTCGAGAATTTATGGTGCGTGGTAAAGGCAAAAAAGACCGACCGATTTTTATTGATAAATCTACGGCGGAATGCATCGAAGATTATTTAAATATGCGGACTGATACTCTGCCGGCGCTATTTCTAAATAATTCAGCCAATCAACAAATTCCATCCACAAGTGGTGATTTTCGCAGATTAACACCACGCTCCATCGAACGAATTGTACAAAAATACACAAGGCTGGCCGGGATTACTAAGCACGTGACACCGCACACCATGCGTCATAGTTTTGCGACCGATCTTTTGATGAATGGCGCGGACATTCGTTCAGTGCAAAGTTTGCTGGGGCACGCAAATATTTCCACCACGCAAATTTATACCCACATCACCGACCCGCACCTTAAGGAAGTGCACGAAAAATTCCACAGCGAATCGGAAGATTAGTGGCTAAAAAAATCTGCAGCAAACTAGAAGATTAGTGGCTAAAAAAATCTGCAGCAAACTAGAAGATTAGTGGCTAGAAAAAATCTGCAGCAAATCGAAAAATTAGTAAACCAGAAAAATTAGACGCAAGATTTCAGTCTGGAAAAGCAGCGTAATCATACAAGCCAGAATAATGTAGGGAGCGAAGCCAAACGGTTGACGATTTTTAGGATTTTTCAACATCCGATAATTAAAGATAGCGGCCAGTAGATTGGAAAGACCGAGCTCAATAACGCCGAGTTCCCAGCGACCAAGGAGTAGCGCGACGGAAATTAAAAGAATAAAATCACCACCGCCAACTAGAGTTTCGCGGGAGAATTTATAGAGTACAAAGTAGATACCTGGCAGAACCAACATAGCGCCTAAGAAGCGTAGAAAATCACGAAGTAAATATTGCCAAATATCTTGTAGATGCAGAGAATTTTTTACTAATAGAACTTCATTACCACGAGTTTCGATTAATAAATTGAGTCCGTATTTAGTATATAGATTAAAGAGAAAATAAATTCCAGACAAGATAATCAGAAGGTGGAGCAAATTAACTGGCAGTTGTAACCATTTTTTGTCATATACCAGCAGTATCCACATAATGGTAAAAATCGCGAAGAGAAATAGAAGCTTGATAATTTCAAATACAATTAGGGGTGCTATATCGAGAGGTCCAGCAAATGTAAGAATTTGCTGAATCAATAAACCAGTACGAAAAGAGAAGCTGGCAAAAATTAAAGCCATCATAATTTCGGAAAAAATTTCAATCAGGCCGATTTTGGTTTTACATTTTTTACATTTGCCGCCGAGAATGAGCCATGAAAAAATCGGAATTAATTCGAGACGACTGAGGCGATGTCCACAATGAAGACACACCGAGCGATTCCCTAGTT
>CAUUCV010000124.1:0-2527 GCA_963543745.1 uncultured Candidatus Saccharibacteria bacterium
TAAGAATGCTCTTGTGATGTTCGGCGGGATGATACTTTTGTTCAAAATGATGTCAGAACTTGCAGGAGAATTAGGTAAGATGCCTAATCCTGATACGTTCATGAATGCTTTGGGTGGTATTACGATCGTTGTAGGTCTATTCTCACTTATTGCGGCTAAGCTTGGAGATGGCGCTGTTGCTGGAGACGGTATGTCTCATGGGATTAAGCGTCTAGGGGTTATTGCGGCTGAAGTTGTAGTTGCAGCGGCTGGGCTATTTATCCTAAGTCAGATGAACACAGACCTAGGACATGTCGTTACCGCGGTCGTTGCCTTAGGTGCCGTTATGCTTGGATTCATTGGTCTAGCTAAACTTAGTGAGCGGATTAAGACACAAGGACTTATTGCTATTGGTGTAGCTGTAGGTGCTTTGGTTGTCGCAGCTCTTGGTATGCAAATGCTAACCCAAATTCCGGTAGATGATATCTGGACTAAAGTTATTGTATTGGGCGCTATTGTCGCTGGTCTTGCTTTTATCGGTAATGCTCTAGGTCAATCCGGAATGGGTATGGCTGGCGTAGCCGTATTGGCAGGCGGGTTCTTGCTTCTTGGATTGGGCGTCAAAGTTGCAGTCGATGCTCTAGCTGGGTTCCTAAACGCCGCTACCGGATTTGTTCAAACAATGAATGATATGATAACCACAACAGCCAAGCTTGGTTCCGAAGGCGGACAGAACGTTGCGAACTTCTTCAAAGAAGCAGCTAAGGGTGCTGACGATATGGGTCGTGTCGCGGCTGGTGTCGTAACCGGTATCGTAGTTGGATTCATTGAAGGGGTCGAAGGTAATATTGGACGTATCATCCAAGTTGGCGTCCGTTTAATGGGTGGCTTCATTGAAGGTATCCTGACCATGGCCGGTAAGATTGCAGAAACCCTTGTAACAATTGCCGGTGAGGCAGTTATTAAACTAACTGAAGCCATGCCTGGTTGGTTCACTAAATTCTGTGACGCATTCCTACAAGGTTTGCTCCAAGTCGCCCAATGGATTAGAAATAATAAGAATGTTCTTGTTATGGCTGGTCTAGAGATGATGGAGGCCTTGACTGAGGTTATCTTAGAAGGTATGCGTATCATGACCAAGATTATGCTTGAGTCCATGAGCCATCTCCCACTCATCGGTGATAAGTTCAAAGAGATGATCCCAGATGTGGATAATGCCTTTAAGGGTATGTCGGACGCAATGCGTAAATCTCTGGACGACCTCAAAGACTATCCATCAATCGCAACTGAAGATGGTATTAAGAAAGCCATTGAAACTATGGACGCGCTTGGCCCTGAAGAGGCAGAAGCAGCTCGTAGGTTCGCCGCATCGGGTAAAGACGGGTTAGACACCTTCCGTATCTACTGTTCTCAACTCGGTATTCAAGGCCCTCAAGAATTCATCAAAGGACTTCAAAATGGTTCAATTTCTGCACAAGAAGCAGGTAAGCTATTGTCTAAGATGGCTGAGCTGGGTATGTCTGAGAACCAAATCAAGTATATTGCGGAAGCGGCAGGGTTCGATTACGCCAATGGTGTCCTTACAGCTAAAGAGAAAGCTAAGGAAAGCGGTGGTGAAGTTAAAAAGGCGGTTGAAGAAGGTCTTTCCGGTGACGGCCAAGGCTTCGATACAGGTCTTATTAGCTCGGCATTCACTAAACTCAACGAGCACATGGGTGGTCAACTAGATGTTACCAAAGCTTTGGCTGGCGTTAAGACTGGTGAAATTAATCAAGAAATGATTGATAAGCTAGCATCTGGGGACTTTGCTGGTATCTCTCAAGAGAACATGGATGAATACATGAAACCTGTTGAGGGTATGGGCGATAAAGCAGCCGCGGCTGTTGATGACGCCAATACTAAGGTTGGCGCATCTATGGACAAGATGTCTGGTGATGTAAATGCTAAGGCAACCACAACGCAACAAAACCTAAACACCACTTTGGGTAACTTTGCTCCTGGTATTAACCTTGCTGGTACTGGTATGACTAACTATAGTAATACTATCGGTAACGGTAAGACCACTGCTGAGTCATCAGCCAAGTCTGTTGCAGATACCGCTCAGAAGGCTATGAAGTTTGATGGTAAAGACTCTGCTGATAAGTCAGTCACATCTTATGCCAATAACCTTAAGTCTGATGAGAATAAAGGTAAAGCGTCTAAGGCGGCAGGTGAGGTTAATAAGGCAGCGCAAGGCGGTCTTAAGGGTACTGGTACTGCGGCCAACTCCGGTGAGGCTATCACTAAGGCCTTTGCTGGAGGTCTTGCTTCCCAAGCAGCGCTTAAGGCAGTAGATGAGGCTATGGCCAAAGTTAACTCCAAGGTTAAACATCACCAACCACAATCTCCAGCCAAAGAAGGGGTCTTCTCTGGTGACGGATGGCGTGGTGTATTCCGTTCAGGTCTTGCTATTGTTAAGGAATTTGCAGGAGGTTTAGGTTCTACTAAATCTATGGAAGCTATTTCCTCAAATATGGATAAGGTCAACGAATTTGTTCAGTCTTCTATG